>JBKBNR010000033.1:0-13946 GCA_046295315.1 Hyphomicrobiaceae bacterium | reverse complement strand
TTGGCCGATTACGATGACGAACTGGTGGAGCAGTTGCTGACCGAGATCGAGCCGCCGAAGGACCGCGTGTTCGATGATCTGTCACGCGAACTGGCGGAGGGGCTGATCTGTCCGGTGCTGATCGGCTCGGCGTCGCGCGGGCATGGCGTGTCGCGGCTGCTCAAGGCGCTGCGTCACGAGGCGCCGCAGGTGGCCCGCGCGGCCCAGCGTCTCGGCGTCAACGGTGGCGATGCGACGGCGTTCGTGTTCAAGACGATCCACACCAGCCACGGCGGTAAGCTGTCGCTGGCGCGCATCCTCGCCGGGCAGATCGACGATGGTGCGACGGTGATCGGCGCCGACGGGCACGAGGAGCGCGTCTCCGGCATCTTCGACATGCACGGCGAAGAACCACGCAAACGCGGCGCCGCGAAGACCGGTGAGACGGTCGCGCTCGGCCGCCTGGAAACGATCCGCACGGGTGAGACGATTTCCGCCGGCAAGACGGCCGTCGCGCAGATCGAAGCGCCTCGCCCGCTGGCGCCCGTCTATGGCGTCGGCCTCGGCCTCAAGGACCGCAAGGACGAGGTGAAACTGACGGCGGCGCTGGCCAAGCTGGTCGACGAAGATCCGTCGCTCGTGTTCGACAACAACGCCGAGACACATCAGATGCTGCTGCTCGGGCAAGGCGAAATGCACATGCGCGTCGCACTCGAAAAGCTCGAGCGCAAGTTCGCCGTCGCGGTGACGCGTGAGCGCCGGCTCGTGCCCTATAAGGAGACGATCCGCAAGTCGGTCGAGGTGCGCGGGCGCCACAAAAAGCAGTCGGGCGGTCACGGCCAGTTCGGCGACGTGCTCATCGACATCGTGCCGCAACCGCGCGGCGCCGGGTTCGTATTCGACGAAACCATCACCGGGGGCGCTATTCCGCGCCAGTACATTCCGTCGGTTGAGCATGGTGTCGTCGATTACATGCAGTCTGGTCCGCTCGGGTTTCCAGTCGTCGACATCGCGGTGACGCTGAAAGACGGGTCGTTCCACTCGGTTGATTCATCCGACATGGCATTCCGGCAGGCGGCGCGCATCGCGATGAACGATGGACTGCCGTCATGTCAGCCGGTGCTGCTGGAGCCGGTCATGGCCGTCGAGATCGCGGTGCCGTCGGAGGCGACGGCGCGCATCAACGGCATGATCCCGCAGCGGCGCGGGCAGATCCTCGGCTTCGATGCGCGTGAAGGCTGGCCCGGGTGGGACGTCGTCAAGGCGCACATCCCGGCCGCGGAAATGGATGATCTGATCGTCGAGGTCCGGTCCGCGACGTCGGGAGTCGGCACGTTCACGGCCGAGTTCGATCATCTGTCGGAACTAGTCGGCAAACTCGCCGATCATGTGCTGGCGCAGCACAAGTCCGCCGCGGCTTGATGCCCTCGGTCGAGGGCCGGCGTTGCATGCCGCCGTTGCCGATGCCGGCTTCGCGTTTCTTGTGCGAGGCCAAGTCCTGGAGCCCCTCATGCCTTCGACGCGTGCCGAACTCATAGCGGCGGTAAAGGCGTGCTATGCGCCGGCACCTGGCGATGCGCGGAGCATCGAAGCCCTCGCCGACGCGATTGCAATGCATCACGCCCGTGTGCGGCCACGGCTCGTCGCCGCTATGGCCGCTTTCCTGGCAGCGCTGGCGATAGCGTATATCGCGGCACCGGCTCTCATCCGCACGGAACTCATGGCGACGATCGTGACTGCGTCGATTGCCGCGTTCACATTCCTCAAGGTGCACATCCCTCGACTGGGGCGTGACACGATCGAGGCGGCGGCGAAGCGTGGTGACCCGAGACCCCCGCACGGATTGGTAGTGGCCCGACTGATTGATCTCGGCAACCGGGAGGTCGAGGTATTCGAGCGCTACGTACCCCTATTCGGCGCGCTGATCGTCGCTATTACAGCTCTAGCCAAACTGTTTGGCTGGAGTTGACACCAAGGAGTTAGGAACATGAGTCTCGAGAATTGCCCGAAGATGGCGCAGCGCTGTCCTCACAGGACCATCGGCTGCGATGGGGCCGAAGGCGACGAATGTCACTACGTCACTGCGGCTCTCGGTTCGGCAGTTACCGCTCTCACAGTTCTGCGCAGCGCCGAAATGGCGCGAGCCTATCCCTACGACAGCGAAAACGAGCGCCGCCAGGATCAGCTGCTCGCGCTCGTACAGCGTTTTGAAGCCGCGCTGCGCAGCGTCGAAAAGCATAGGGAGCGGTGACCAGCTCAGCTCGCCTTGTCGCTGCCCCAGATCTGCTGGAGCCGCTGATCGCGTCCGCAGCCGTGGCGGTAGATCTTGTAGCGCAGCGGATTCTTCTGGTGATAGTCCTGGTGATAGTCCTCGGCGTCGTAGAAGCGCGTCGCATCGGTGATCTCGACGGCGATCGGCTTGCCGAACCGGCCGCTCTTTTCGAGCGCCGCCTTGCTGGCTTCGGCCAGCCGCCGCTGTTCGGGTGAAGTCACGAAGATGCCGGGACGGTACTGGGAGCCGCGATCGCAGAACTGGCCGCCGCCGTCGACCGCATCGACGTTGCGCCAGAAGTGCGCGAGCAGCGTTTCGTATGAAACCTTTGCCGGATCGAAGACGACGCGCAGCGCCTCCGTGTGCCCCGTACGCCCCGACGAAACACTATCGTAGGTCGGGTTTTCAGTCCTGCCACCGATATACCCCGATGTGGTCGAGAGGACGCCGGCCACCTTGTCGAAGTCGCTCTCGGTGCACCAGAAGCACCCCGAGGCGAAGATCGCGACCGCGGAACCCGCCGGCTCGGCGGCCTTGTCGGCCGCTGCCGCTGTATCGCCGCCCGGAATAGCGATAAGTGCCGAGACGATCGCCACGGCCGAGACGGCGATCGCCACCATCCATCTGCGCCGGCCACGCTCTGCGGTTGCACTCGTCATGGTGGCCGTCACCTCTCTGCTGATCAACTGCTCGACTTCGGTACGAACTTCAACGCCACGCCGTTGATGCAATGGCGCTTGCCGGTTGGGCGAGGGCCATCGTCGAAGATGTGGCCGAGGTGGCCGCCGCAGCGGCTGCAGTGCACTTCCGTGCGCGTCATGAACCAGCTCTTGTCCGTCGACGTGCCGACCGCGCTGTCGCTGGCGGGCTGATAGAAGCTCGGCCAGCCGGTGCCGCTGTCGAACTTGTGCTCAGAGGAGTAGAGTTCCTGGCCGCAACCGGCGCAGAGATAGCTGCCGGCCGCATAATTCTTGTCGAGCGGGCTGGTGCCGGCGCGCTCGGTGCCGTGCTCACGCAGCACATAATACTGCATCGGGGTCAGTTGCTGCTTCCACTCGTCGGGCGTCTTGGTCACCTTGAATGTCCCCTTTCCATCAGCCGCGACCGCGGTGCGGTTGCCGGCCAAGCTGCCAGCGCCGAATGCGGCACCGACGACCGTCATTGCAAACTTGCGGCGGGAGATCATCGTGTTTCACTCTTTCCTGCGTTGATGATGTCGAACCGTCTACGCTCGACCCCGGGGCGGCGGATCGGCAGGCATCCCCGCCGCGCGCCGGTCATGATCGAGCCTCTGTCGCAACGAGTTACGACCGATCACAGGCCGACGTTACGGCAAGCCGAAATTGGCTGTCATCACCAATCCGCGAGGCGGTCGTGAGGCTCAGTCATCCGGCGTGATCACCTCAGCTCGATCGGTATCTGCCGGTCGACGGTGATTTCGTCGGGGCTGAGGCGGCAGGCGAGCGCCAGCATTTCGACGCCAGCTCTGCCGGCTGCTTCGAGAGCGGCGGCGTACTTCGGGTCGATGTCACGGGCGATCGCGAAGCGCTCCGCGTCGCCACGCTGGACGAGAAACACCATAACGGCGCGATGTCCTTCCGCGACCATTGCGGAGAGCTCGGCGAGATGCTTGGCGCCGCGTTCCGTGACGCTGTCGGGAAACTCGGCGAGGCCCGCATGGCGCATGAGATGCACGTTCTTCACCTCGACGTAAGCGCGTCCCTTGGCATCGTCGTCGAGCAAGATGTCGATCCGGCTCGAGACGCCGTATTTCTGCTCGGGCTTCATCCGCGCGTAGCCGCCGAGTGACGGGATTTGCCCATTGCGGATCGCTTCGGCGACGATTTTGTTGGGGTGGCCGGTGTTGATGCCGACCAGCGTCGGCCCAGTGCCGAGGTCGGCCTCGACCAATTCCCACGTGTGGCGATATTTGCGCGTCTTGCTGTCGCTTTCCGACAGCCAGACGGCGGCGCCGGGTGCCGCGAGCCCCAGCATCGAGCCGGTGTTGGCGCAGGTGCAGGTCATGTCTTCGCCGGTGTCGAGAACGACATCGGCGAGGAACCGCTTGTAGCGGCGGACGAGACGACCGCGCACGAGGGGGGAAGCAAATTTCATGGCCGCGACCCTATCGCCGGGGCGGGACGACGCGCAAGGCCCGACGCGCGCGGTCAATTGCGCCCGGCTTCGCCGGGCCGGCGAGGTTCGTAGCGGGTCAGTTCGCGGCGCTCCAGATAGCGCGACCACCACCAGCTGTAGGGATGCACCCAACTCGTCTGGCCCAGGTCGTCGATCAGCGGCTGGTTGTTGTTGTGCAGGGCGAAAATGCCGCCGCGCAGGTTGCCCACACGTCGCGCGCCCCTGGCCAGCATCGCCTCGCGCACGCGGGTTGCGAGTTTCGACGAGCGCACGCCGACCGAACAATAGATGACGACGTCCCGCCCCTTGGCGCGATCGCCAAAGCGGGCGATGAAGTCCTCGACGCTGATCTCGGGATCGACCTGTTCGGCGCCGGGCAGCCGGCTAACGCCGACCTCCGTCGGGGCGCGGGCATCGAGCAGCAGAAGATCGTCCGGCATCGGCAGCCGGCTGGCGAATTCAGCCGGCGTTACGTGCGGCACGGCCGGATAGTCGCGCGCCACCTCTGCCTCGAGCTTGCCGAGGCCCGTGTCAGGCTCGGCGGCAGCCGAGGGCACAACCACGCCGACGATCATCGCCGCCAGCGGCACGAGCGACAGCGCCAGGTCATGTTTTGCAGTCGTCATCCAAGTCCGATCCGATAGGCCGAGCGGCGGCAGAGGGCTCGCTCGGGGGTCTGTGCTGTCCGCAACGTTGCCATATACGTATGACGGGCGCGGCGGGTTACAACGTCGCGCCGGTCCGGTTCGCCGCGACCGGCGATCACACCCATCGGAGGCGGGACATGACGACTGATGAAGGTGAAGCGAGAGGTTGCGGTGCCGCTCCGGCGCCCGCCGCCGAAACGGT
The DNA here is from genome assembly GCA_046295315.1 of Hyphomicrobiaceae bacterium. GTDB lineage: Bacteria > Pseudomonadota > Alphaproteobacteria > Rhizobiales > Hyphomicrobiaceae > JAEUMD01. The sequence continues at coordinate 8,710 of JBKBNR010000033.1, read as the reverse complement.
GACGGCCGCCATCCTGGTCATCGGTGACGAGATCTTGTCGGGCCGCACCAAGGATCGCAACATCGGCACCATAACGGAGCATCTGACCGGCATCGGGATCGACTGCTGCGAGGTGCGCGTCGTCGCGGACCGGCAAGAGGCCATTGTCGAGGCGCTCGATGCGCTGCGCGCGCGCTACGACTATGTGCTGACCACTGGCGGCATCGGACCGACGCACGACGACATCACCGCCGATGCGGTCGCCGCCGCGTTCGGCGTGCCGCTGGTCGTGCATCCGGAAGCGCTGGGGCTGATCGCCGCGCACGCCGAACGTCGCGGCCTGCCGATGACCGCAACCCGCGCCCGCATGGCGCGCATTCCCGAAGGCGCTCGCCTCGTCCGCAATGCGGTTTCAGCAGCCCCCGGGTTCGTCATCGGCAACGTGGTCGTGATGGCGGGCGTTCCCGCGATCATGGAAACGATGCTGGCCGACGTGACGCCGCAACTGCGCAAGGGCCGCCCGATGCTGTCACGCGCGATCGACATCGGCCGGCCCGAGGGCGATGTGGCCGAGATTCTCGCCGCCCATCAAAAGCGCCATCCCGACGTGGCGATGGGCAGTTACCCCAACTTCCGCGATGGCAAGCCGCAGGTGCAACTGGTGCTGCGCGCGCGCGATGCGGCGCACCTCGACGCGGTGACGGAAGCGCTGCGCGACGAGATCACGCGGCAAGGGCTGATGTGCTGAACGGTCGCGGGGGTGGGGCGTCGCTCAGGCGAGCCGCGTGACCATCGTTTCAGTGTCGTCGTCATGGATCGACACGGCGTCGCGCGCGCCGAGTTCAACGGCTCCGTCGTCTTCGGCGGCGTCGTCCGGGTAGAGGTCGTATTCGCGTTCCAGTGCTTCGATGAACGCGATGACCATCTCGACCAGCGGTCCGAGTGCGACGCGACCCGACACCAGGAAATTATCGTCGAGAACCAGCGGCTGCTCGTCCGGCAAGCCGCCCGCCTCGTCGCCGATCATGCCGCGGCGGCGCGCGTAGGCGACGAGGCTGTCGCCGGTCGCGAAATCGTTGGCGCTGGCGTCGCCGAGCTCCGCGATGGCGTCGACGAGCGGCGCGGTGCCGCCGACGAACAGCCGCGACAGGCTGGCGAACACGGCTTCCGTTCGCGCCAGCTCCTGGGCGCGCTGGCGGGCGCGCAGAACGCGGCCGATCAGCACCGCCTCGAAGGCGCGGATGCGCTCCACGACGCGGCGCTCGGCCTGCTGACGGGCTGCATCGTCGGCGTGAGCGCCGGGTTTGGGCCAGGCACGGCCGGCGGCTTCCAGGTCTTCCGCCGCGGCGAGCGCGGAATCGAGGTGGTCGGCCAGCATGAACGCGACCGCAGGCACGTCGTCGCGATTCGTCTCGGCGTCAGTTCTGCGCATGATGTCTCCGGATCGATCGTCGCACCGGAACCTGTCGTCCCGATGCGGCCAGACTCGAACGGCGAACGACGCCGCCTATTCGGAGCGGCAAGCGTGATCGCCCGTTGCTGATACAGGGGGACACTGATCTGATTCGCGGCGGCGGTAGAAGCCGGACGCGCAGTTTTGTTCCCGACATTCGTCGCCGTGCGGGGGGGCTGTGGCTCGTCGGCGGATGCGCGGCGACGATGCGGCCGCGTAGCGGTGCCCTTTATGCCTTTGCAGTGGATAAGTGGGGCGATCGGCGCGCGCCGGGGCCTCCGTTTGGTCATATTGCGACGCGAAATCTCCGTTATTTACTGGATTCGACGGGGACGGTTTCGATGGCCGGCGCACGCCGGTTCGTCGTGGGCCGCGCCGTGATCGGCCCCACCTGCCGCGCGCCATGATCGAGGCGTCGGATCGAACCGAAAGGCGACGGAACAGCACATGACTCCAGCGGACTTGCTGCAGACGGGCATGGCCCCGGCGCACGGCACCGACATTTCCTTCATCGGCCTGTTTCTGCAATCCCACATCGTCGTCAAAGTGGTGATGATCGGCCTTTTGCTGTCGTCGGTGTGGTCGTGGGCGATCATCGTCGAAAAGCTGTTCGCGTTCCGCAAGGCGAAGCGCGAAAGTGAGCGCTTCGAGCAGCAGTTCTGGTCGGGGCAATCGCTCGAGGAACTCTACGCCGGCATTTCGCGCGGCGTGCCGATCACCACGGCGGCGCTGTTCGTGGCCGCGATGCGCGAATGGAAGCGGTCCGTCGAAGGCAACATCCGCGCACTTGGCGGCATTCAGATGCGCGTCGAGAAAGTCATGGACGTCACGATCAGCCGCGAGATGGAGCGGCTCGAGCGGCGGCTTCTGTTCCTGGCCACCGTCGGCTCGACGGCGCCGTTCGTCGGCCTGTTCGGTACGGTGTGGGGCATCATGGCGAGCTTCCAGGCCATCGCCGTGTCGAAAAACACCTCGCTCGCCGTCGTCGCGCCCGGCATCGCGGAAGCGCTGTTCGCGACGGCGCTGGGCCTGATGGCGGCCATCCCGGCGGTGATTTTCTACAACAAGTTCGCGGCCGACGCGGCGCAGATCAGCCAGCGCCTGGAGGTGTTCGCGGACGAGTTCGCGGCCATCGTGTCACGCCAGATCGATGTGAGGACCTGAGTCATGGGCGCCAGCGTCAACACGGGGCCGGGCGGCGGCGGCAGGCGGCGCGGGCGGCGCGGCAAACGTGCTCCGATGAGCGAGATCAACGTCACGCCGATGGTCGACGTGATGCTGGTGCTGCTGATCATCTTCATGGTCGCGGCGCCGTTGCTGCAGGTCGGCGTACCGGTCGAGTTGCCCGAGTCGAAGGGCAAGCAACTCGCGGCCAAGAAGCAGGACCCGCTCATCATCACCGTGCAAACGTCCGGCGACGTCTACATCGGCGAAACCAAGGTGGCGCTCGACGAGTTGCCGGCAAAGCTGAAGGGCATCGCCAAAAACGGCTATGACGATACCATCTTCGTCAAGGGCGACAAGGGTGCCCAATATGGCGCTGTATTGAAGGTCATGGGCCGCATCGTCGAGGGTGGCTTCACCAAGGTGTCGTTCGTCTCCGAAGCGGAAAGCGGAGGCTGATCCGGTTTCATGCACATCGGTCTCGCCATTTCGCTGTTCCTCCACGTCGCCCTGCTGGCCTGGGCGATCGGGGCTGTGCATTCGGCGACGCCGCGCGATGTCGTCGACACGCCGCCGTTGGAAGTCGCGGTGATCACGGCGAGCGAACTGACGCGGCTGAAACAGGGCGATCCGAACACAACCGAGCAGGTCGCCAAAGCGCCGCCCGAGCCCGAGAAGGAGATCTCCAAGCAGGAGGCGAAGAAGCCGAAGCCGGTGGTGGTTCCGCCGCCCGCCGCCGAGCCGCCGCCCCCCGAGCCGCCAAAGCCTCCAGAGCCGACCAAGGACACCAAGGCCGAGCCGCCGACGCCTGCGCCCGATCCGATCGCCGACAAGATCGCGGCCCTGCCCCCCGACCCGCCGCCGGCGCCTGGGCCGACGCCCGAGGAGTTGCAGAAGGCGGAGGAGCAGAAGCGCGCTGAGGACTTGAAGAAGGCGGAGGAGAAAAAGAAAGCCGACGAGAAGCGCAAAGCGGAGGAGAAGCGCAAGGCCGACGAGAAAAGAAAAGCCGACGAGAAGCGCAAAGCCGAGGAAGCAAAAAAGAAACAGCAGTTCGATGCCGACCGCATTGCAGCGCTGCTCGACAAGACGCCGGAGAAGAAGGGCGCGCCGCAGCGGTCCAATTCGCCGTCGCAGCACACCAACTATCGCGGGCCGACGGCGGGCAACCCGACCGGCAACGACACGGTGCTTTCGGCGCGCGAGATTGATGCTCTAAACGGCATGCTCGGCGCGCAACTGCGCCGCTGCTATTCGTTGCCCGGTGCCGGCGGCGGCGCGTCGATCCCGATCGTCGAGCTGCGCTGGCGGCTGAAGCCCGACGGTTCGCTCGACGGACAGCCCGAAGTGTTGAGTGGCGGCAGCGGTCCGCTGTCGCAGGTGGCGATCGACACCGCGGTGCGCGCCGTCATCCAGTGCGCGCCCTTCAGCCTGCCGCCCGACAAATACCAGGTCTGGAAGGTGATCGAGCGCGCCTTCGATCCGAGCAACATGCTGTGATCCGCGCTGTTGCCACGCCACAATCATGGGGCATCACCACAGGCCGCCACCTTTGCCTGATCCGCGCGAATCGGCAAATGTCCGCCCATCCGTCTGTGATCTGCAACTCGAGATGAGACCGAAATGACGCTGACGCCTTTCAATACGACGCGCTGGCTGCTGGTTGCCGTCGCCTGCCTGTCGGCCGTCGTCGGCCTTGTCAACCCCGCGAGCGCGCAGCTTCGCGGCACGCAGCGCGAGGGCACCATCGCGCCGATCCCGATCGCGATCCCGGAATTCATCGGTAGCGATCCGAAGCTCGCCGCCGATATCTCCAACATCGTCGCCGGCAATCTCGGCCGGTCGGGCCTGTTCGATCCCCTCGACCGGGGCTCGTTCCTCGAACGCGTCAGCGATGTGAATGCCGCACCGCGCTTTCCCGACTGGCGTTCGATCCGGGCGCAGGCGCTCGTCGTCGGCCGCGTCACCAGCGGCGGTGACGGCAAGGTGACGGCCGAGTATCGGCTGTGGGACGTTGCCACGGGCCGCCAGCTTTCCGGGCAGCGGTTTTCCACGGGCGAGGTCAACTGGCGCCGCGTCGGCCACATCATCGCTGACCAGGTCTATGAGCGGCTGACCGGCGAAAAAGGGTATTTCGACACCCGCATCGTGTTCATCGACGAGACCGGGCCGAAGGAGCGCCGCATCAAGCGGCTCGCCATCATGGATCAGGACGGCGCCAATGTGCGGCTGCTGAGCCAGGGCAAGGAACTGGTTCTGACGCCGCGATTTTCACCGAACAACCAGGAAATCACCTACATGTCCTACGCGGGTGAGAAGCCGCGCGTGTACCTGATGAACCTGGAAACCGGGCAGCGGCAGGTCGTCGGCGATTTTCCGGGCATGACGTTTGCGCCGCGGTTCTCGCCGGACGGGCAGAGGATCATCATGAGCCTGCAGTCGGAATCGAGTTCGTCGATCTTCGAGATGGACCTGCGGTCCCGCCAGTCGCGCAAGCTGACCGACAGTTCGTCGATCGACACCGGGCCGAGCTACTCGCCCGATGGGCAGCAGGTGGTGTTCGAGAGCGATCGCGAAGGCAGCCAGCAGCTTTATGTCATGAACTCGGATGGATCGGGCATCCGACGCGTCTCGTTCGGCGACGGTCGCTACTCGACGCCGGTCTGGTCGCCGCGCGGCGATCACATCGCCTTCACCAAGCAGATCTCCGGCCGCTTCCTGATCGGGGTCATGCGGCCCGACGGTTCCGGCGAGCGCATCCTGTCGGAGGGCTTCCACAACGAAGGTCCGACCTGGGCGCCGAACGGGCGCGTGTTGATGTTCTTCCGCGAAGCGCGCGGCCAGAACGCGGGTCCGCGAATCTATTCCGTTGATATCACGGGATATAACGAGCAGGTGGTGACGACCCCGTCGTTTGCGTCGGACCCCGCTTGGTCACCCCTTTTGAACTGAGTTCACGAAGGCCGTTCGTAGACACGCTTTTGTGCAACGGCGAACCGATTTCGCTTTTGCGGGCACGCGGATTAATTGTTTCGTAACAAAGTGTTGTGGTTGCGTCGCCAAACTGTTGCGATGCCGCTCGCGCCTCGATTCACCGCGTTGCATTTTCGCACCTAAAGGGGTGGAAAAGCGGCGTGGAAATGCCTCCGAACTTGATCGAACCACCGCCCACAGGTACCCCAATAGTTGGCTAGTGCCGATCAAAGCATCAGGAGATGAACCATGCAGGGTATTAAGGGGCTGATCGTTATTTCGGCTGTCATCGCGGCTGTTGCGCTTGGCGCTTGCCGCCGCGAAGTTCCGCACACGCCGATGAAGCTCGGCGCGGACGTCACGGTCGAGCACGCTCGCTGAGTATTGCGTCCTCGAATTCCAACTTTCAATCAGGAGACCATCCCATGAAGGGCGCACTCGTTCTCGTTGTCATCGCTGCCGCCGCTCTCGGCGCGTGCCGCAAGGAAGTTCCGCACACGCCGATGAAGCTCGGCGCGGACGTTCCGGCCGCTGCCCAGTCGGTTCGCTAAGCGACCGGTTGAGGCCGGCCGCAGCTTTGCGGCCAGCCAGCCTATCAGGACCGAGCTGTCGGCTTCCCCGCCGCAGCTCGGTCTTGTCGTTCAAGGGGGGCGGCGGGGGGGGGATGCGCGCGGGGTTAGCACTTCGCACCGCGCACTGTTGCGCACCGCCCGCTGTGCCATTCCTCGTCAATCGTGCGTTCCCCGGGTGGCGACCCGCCGCGCTGAAGCCGATCCGGTTGGCCGAGGAGCCGGCAGGCTCTTATCCTATGCCGCGCGGTCGCGGAAGCGGCTCCGACGTCCGGCACCGCGCCGCGTTCAACACGCTTCGGCGACTCGATCTCCGATACCTTATCGAAAGCTGTGGGCCATTGGTCGACTGTGGCATCGGCGAACTTGCCTGCGGGGCTGGATCGCATTTCAACTGTCGGCTGATGCGCTGGTGTCTCGCGCGGCGCGCCGGCGCCACGTCGGCGCCTCAGCGCCCTGGAATGCGGCGCGCAATGGCGAGTGGATTCCTGCCGACGAGGCCAGTCAGCACGATCGACGGGCGGTGACTCGGACGGCAATCTGTCGCCGTGCGGAACCCGGCGCTCTGCCAGCAGGCCAAAGTCGTCTCTCGTGGCCACAATTTCGTACTCGACGTGCGTTAGTCCGGTTCGACAGGCAGGCGCGGGCCGATGGCACGCACGAAGGCGTCGCGTGCCGCCAATGCCAAAAAGGGTTGTTTCGATGCTAGTCACTGCGAAATCGGCTTCCGGGTTCGTGCAGCTCGCGCTCCGCGCGGTCATGATCCTTGCCGTCCCGCTGGCGCTGCAAGCCTGCGCGAATAAAGAATTGCAACCCGATAGCGCCGAACTCGGACCGGGCGGCGGTCGCGGCGGCCCCGGCGCACCCGTTCCCGGTACGCAGCGCGACTTCGCGGTCAACGTCGGCGATATCGTCTACTTCTCGACCGATGCTACCGATCTGACGCCAGACGCGCAGCAGACGCTGACCAAGCAGGCGCAGTGGCTGCGGCAGTATCCGCAGTTCACGATCACCATTGAAGGCCACGCCGACGAGCGCGGCACCCGTGAATACAACATCGGCCTTGGCCAGAAGCGCGCCACATCGGTGCGCAACTTCTTGGCCGCGAACGGCATCAACGGCTCGCGTATCCGTACCATCTCATACGGCAAGGAGAGGCCGGTGGCAGTGTGCGACGACATCTCGTGCTGGTCGCAGAACCGTCGCGCGCAAACCGTGCTGAACAGCCGCGTCGGCAGCAACTAGTTCGTCGCTCCGAGCCAAAGGCGGTCTGTTCGGCGCATCATCTTCTGGCCAAATTGAGCGCGCTACTAAGACGCCTGAGATGGCGGTAATTCACACGCGGGCGCTTGCCAATGACCACGAGGCTTCTTGCCGTTCGCACGATCGCTACTTCGCTGGCGGCGTTCGGGCTTGCAGCGCTCGCCATTCCCGCGTCAGCACAGGCGCCGCAGTTCGGCCCGCGCGCGGTTGACCCGCTGCCGGAGCGCTGGCCAGACAACGTGCCCCACAGCAATCCTGAAGGCTGGTCGACCCGCGTCGAACAGGACCGTCAGAGCGTGAGGTCCGTGCCGATGCTCGAGCAGACGGGTGCGGCCGTCGTGGTTCCTGTCACTCAACCCGGCTCCGAATCTTCCGAAGATGACAAGACGCCGGAAGGTGCGGCTGCGTCCGTGCCTCCCGCCGAGCTGTCGCCGCCCGACATCGACGACGCCAGTCTTTTCGAGCGCGGCATCGGCGCCATCGAGGCGGATCAGGCAGAACAAGGCCAACGGCTGCTCGAGCAACTCGTCGCCCGCTCGCCGGCAACGCCGTTGGCCGACGAGGCCCGCCGCCGCTTGGCGCGGATTTATGCCGAGCGGTATGCCGCCGAGGCGAAGGCCGCTCCTGCTCCGGCAGCCGCTGCCGCGGGCTCCGTTGCGGCGACGCCTGCCCCCGGTGTCGTGACCGGCACGCCGCTGCCCGCGGTTGCGCCGGATGCGGCCGGGTCGCCGCCAGCGACCGCTGCCGTCACCGCTCCCGCGGAGGAACCCCCAGCCCCCTGGCGGGACCGGGCGCGCCGCTCGCACCGTTTCGAGGGCTTGATGAGCGCGGAGGTGGGCGACCGCATCTTCTTCGGTCTCGCCAGCAGTGAGGTCGGCAGCAGGGCGCGCACCGTGCTCGAGCGGCAGGCGCGCTGGATCAAGCGGTTCCCGGATCTCTATGTCGTCGTCGAAGGCCACGCCGACGACCCGGGTGACGACGCCGCCAATCGCGTGCTGTCCCTGGAACGGGCGCTGACCGCGCGGCGCATGCTGATCCAGGCGGGGGTCTCGCCCGACCGCATCGACGTCGATCCGCGCGGCCGGCAGGACCGGCTCGCCGATTGCGCCAGCCCGCAATGCCAGGCGCAGAATCGCCGTGCGCTGACCCGCTTGATGGTCGTTCTGCCGGTGCGGCCGGAGAAATCGAGCAGCGTCGACGTCCCAGCGGCGGCGGCGGGAGCGCGGCGCCTCGCGGACGACGGCACGCCGTTCGCGCCCGGACCTCGCGGCGATCGCTGACGCCGGTTGCGAGCCTTGGCGGCGGCAGCGGG
>JBKBNR010000032.1:0-13951 GCA_046295315.1 Hyphomicrobiaceae bacterium | reverse complement strand
GTGCCAAGCCTTCAACTTCGGCTGCTCGGAGGACCTGTTGAAGGCCGTCATGGGCCGGCTCGGATTGAGGTGACGCAGTCGATAGCGCGAAGTCATGGCGCCGGGGCTTCGCCCCGGCGTTTCGCGTATCCATCGTGTCCATCACTTCAAGGTGATGTCGCGGCCGGTGCCGACCAGCCACTTGGGATCGAACCAGCGGTCGGCCGGGCCGTCGTAGGGCAACCGCGTGATGTCCCAGTGGCGGATGAACGGCGCGTAGACGTCCCAGACGGGCGGGCCGCCGCCGACGAACACGCGGCGCCCCTCGTAGCGCGCCAGTACGTCTTGCGGCCTCTCGCTGGAGCGGATGATGTCGATGGTGCGATCTTCGAACGCCCACTTCGGAACCGCGCCGATGGTTACAGGCCCGGCGATCAACACATGGCCCTTGGTCTCGTAGAAGAACCGCTCGACGTCGGCGCGGAACACGGGCCTGGAATCGCCCTCCCACGGCAATTCGCCATTGAGCCCGAGCTGTCCACGCATCCCGATGGCGCACATCGCCCTGACGTCCGGCATTGGTGATCCCTTTCAGTTGGCCGCCGCCACCACGATATATGTGGCATGGGCGCCGCTACACTGTGCGCAATGCGCTTTCTCCTGCCGCTCGGGTAGTCTGGCCACCGGCGAAGGAGTGCATGCCATGACCGACCAAAGAAGCGCAGGGCCATCCCTGTTTCCCGGCCCGCAGGTGAAGCGCGTCGGTGGCAGCGGCGTTTCGCGCATCGGCGGCGCATGCGTGACGCCTCCACCCGTCGCGCCAGGCGCCGCACCTTCGCCCGGCACTGCCGTCGACCCCGTTTGCAACATGACGGTGGTCATCGCAACGGCGAAACACACGCACGTCCACGACGGCGCGACCTACTACTTCTGTAATCCGCGATGCAAGGAGCGCTTCGCCGCCGAGCCGAAGCGTTATCTCGACCCGCAAGCGAAGGCCGACGCCGCGGCAGCCGAGGCCGCGAAGGTCGCGCCCGGCACCAAGTACATCTGTCCGATGTGCCCGGAGGTCGAAAGCAATGGCCCGGCGACGTGCCCCTCGTGCGGCATGGCTCTGGAACCGGCGGGTGTGCCACCAGTCGACGCCGGGCCGAACCCGGAGCTCGTGGATTTCACGCGGCGGCTGAAACTGGCGCTACCGCTGACGATCCCGCTGGTCATCGTGGCCATGGGCGGCCACCTCGGCTTGCCGGTGGCGCAATGGTTCGGTGCGCGTGGCGCGCAAGTCGTCGAGCTGCTGCTTGCAACGCCCGTGGTTCTCTACGCCGGATGGCCGTTTTTCGAGCGAGGTATGGCGTCGATCAGGAACCGCTCGCCGAACATGTGGACGCTGATCGCCATCGGCGTCGGTGCGGCCTTTCTCTATTCATTGGTCGCGACGCTCGCCCCGTCGCTGTTCCCGGCCGAGTTGCGCGGCCACCACGGCGTCGGCACGGTCGGCGTCTATTTCGAGGCTGCCGCGGTCATCATCGTGTTGGTGCTGGTCGGCCAGATTCTCGAGTTGAAAGCGCGCGAGCGCACCGGCAATGCCATCCGCGCGCTGATGGACCTGACACCCAAGACCGCGCGGCGCGTTTCGTGCTGCGGCAACGAGACGGACGTGCCCGTCTCGGAGCTGAGGGTGGGTGATCTCGTCCGCGTGCGCCCGGGCGAGGCTATTCCCGTCGACGGCGTCGTCACCGAAGGCACGTCCGCAGTCGTCGAGACGCTGCTTTCAGGCGAGCCGATGCCGGTCGACAAAGCCGCGGGCGACGGGGTGACGGGCGGCACGCTGAACAAGACCGGCTCGTTTGTCATGCGCGCCGAGAAGGTCGGCGCCGACACGATGCTGGCGCGAATCGTTGCACTCGTTGCATCAGCCCAGCGCAGCCGCGCGCCGATCCAGAGCGTGGCGGATCGCGTGGCGCGCTACTTCGTGCCGGCGGTCGTTTCCGTTGCCGCGCTCGCCTTCGTCGCGTGGCTGGCGTTCGGCCCGTCGCCCGCGCTCGCCTACGCGGTCGTCGCCGCCGTCTCCGTGCTCATCATCGCCTGTCCGTGTGCGTTGGGCCTTGCCACGCCGATGTCGATCATGGTGGCGACGGGGCGTGGCGCCCGCGAAGGCGTGCTGGTGCGCGATGCGGCGGCGCTCGAAGAGCTGGCTGAAATCGACACACTGGTGATCGACAAAACCGGCACATTGACCGAAGGCAAGCCGAAGCTCGTCAGCGTCGAGACGGCCCTCGACGGCGGTGAGGACGCCATGCTGCGGCTTGCCGCCGGCCTCGAAGCAGGTAGCGAGCACCCGATCGCGGAGGCGATAATCGAGGGCGCGCGCGCCAAGGGGCTCGCGCTCGCCAAGGCGGAGGGATTCGCAGCGCTGCCCGGCCTCGGCGTCACCGGCCGCGTCGAGGGGCGCGACATCGCCATCGGCACCACGGGCCTCATGCGCAAGTTGGGCTTCGCCCATCCGTGGGGCGAGCAGGTGCTGTCGGCGCTCGACCAGCACATCCGCCGTCACGGAGAAGCGACCGCCACGGCGCTGGTCGTCGCCGTCGATGGTCACTACGCCGGCATGATCGCCGTCGCCGACCGTCTGAAGCCGAACGCGCCGCAAGCGCTCGCGGAGTTGCGCTCGCGTGGCCTGCGCATCGTCATGGCGACCGGCGACAACCGCATCGCCGCCACGCGCGTGGCGCGCCAACTCTCGATCACGGAAGTCCATGCGGAAGTTCTGCCTGCCGACAAGGCCCGCATCATCTCCAACCTCAAGGCGCAGGGCCGCCGCGTCGCGTTCGCGGGCGACGGCATCAACGATGCCCCGGCACTCGCAACCGCCGACGTCGGAATTGCTCTCGGCACCGGCGCCGACGCGGCCATCGAGAGCGCCGGCATCACGCTCCCCAAAGGCGATCTCGCCGGCATCGCGCGCGCTCACGCACTGGCCCGCGCGACGCTCTCCAACATCAAGCAGAACCTCGGCTTCGCCTTCGGCTACAACGCCGTCGGTGTGCCGATCGCAGCCGGCGTGCTCTATCCCGTGCTCGGCGTGCTGCTGTCGCCCATCGTCGCCGCCGTCGCCATGAGCCTGTCGTCGGTGAGCGTCATCGCCAACGCGCTGCGGCTGGACAAAGTAAGGCTTTGACCCGCCATCGCGATGGCGGTGCGCTTGACGAACGTCGCTGAGACGCGCTAACTCCGCGGCGCTCGTGGTCATTTGGCCGGCCGGCTTGCAGCCACGTTAAACAACTCGCTAAAGGGCCGCGCGCATCCCTTCTCACCTCGACGTGAGCGACGTGCGCCGGTCCCAGCCGGTCACGCCGGAAGAGCGCTTTCGCTCCCGGCGTGGAAAGGCGCGCACAGAACGGGAGCCGAGCATGACCGAGAAGACCGCCCCCTCCAACCCGCACGGCCCGGAGAACTGGCGGCCCGAGACGCACCTCGTCCACGGCGGCACGCTGCGCTCGCAGTTCGGCGAAACCTCGGAAGCGATTTTCCTGACGCAGGGCTTCGTCTATGCGTCCGCCGAGCAGGCTGAAGCCCGCTTCAAGAACGAGGACCCCGGATACCAGTATTCACGCTTCTCCAACCCGACCGTGTCGATGCTGGAAGAGCGCGTGCGCCTGCTCGAAGGCGCTGAAGATTGCCGCGCCACCGCCACCGGCATGGCCGCGGTTTCCGGCGCCATCCTGTCGCGACTTTCGGCCGGCGATCACATCGTCTCGGCGCGGGCGTTGTTCGGCTCCTGCCGCTACATCGTCGAGGATTTGTGCCCGCGCTTCGGCATCGCCTGTACGCTCGTCGACGGCCGCGACCTCGACCAGTGGCGCGCCGCGTGCCGCCGCAACACCAAAGCGTTCTTCTTCGAGACACCCGCCAACCCGACGCTGGAACTGATCGACATCGCGGGAGTATCGAAGATCGCGCACGAGATCGGCGCCACGGTGATCGTCGACAACGTCTTCGCGACGCCGATGCTGCAACGACCGCTACAGCAGGGTGCCGACGTCGTCGTCTATTCCGCGACGAAGCACATCGACGGCCAGGGCCGCTGCCTCGGCGGGCTCGTTCTCGGCTCCAAGCAGTTCGTGAAGGATTACCTGCACGACTTTCTGCGCCAGACAGGCCCGGCGCTCTCGCCGTTCAACGCCTGGGTGATGCTGAAGGGCCTTGAAACGCTGCCGATCCGCGTTCGTGCGCAGTGCGAGAGCGCCGCCCGCATCGCCGACGCCCTTGCCGCGCATCCCAGAGTGCCGCACGTGATCTATCCGGGCCGCGCCGACCATCCGCAGCACGCCATCGCCCAAAAGCAGATGACCGGCGGCGGCCAGATTGTGACGTTCGAGGTCGAGGGCGGCAAGCGCGAGGCGTTCCGCTTCCTCAATGCGCTGCGCGTCGCGCGCATATCCAACAATCTCGGCGACGCCAAGAGCCTCGTGACGCACCCGGCGACGACGACGCACTTCCGCTTGAAACCCGAAGCCCGCGCCGAACTCGGCATCACCGACGGCATGGTGCGCCTGTCGGTCGGCCTCGAAGCGGTCGACGATATCGTCGCCGACATCGAGGCGGCGTTGGCCGTGGCTTATGCTTAAGTCCGGCGCACCGGCGCCGGGCCGCGGTCGCGGCCTGAGCGGCCGCCGGCCGCTGGTTGCCGGGGTGACGGGTCCCCCCGATCGTCCGAGCGAAGCAAGGACGTGAATCGGCGGGGCAGACAGCGCACCCCCGATCGTCCGAGCGCAGCAAGGTCGTCAATCGGCGGGGCAGACAGCGCACCCCCGATCGTCCAGGCGGAGCAAGGACGCCAATCGGCGGCACCGACGTAAGCTGCGCGCTGTTGCTGGAGCTTGACCGCGCCTTACCGCTGCCTACACTCACCGCCGGATATCGAGATCGAGGATCAGGGCACTTGACCATGTACGAAGCCGTCACCCGCGGAATTCGAGTTCGCGTCGAGCCGCAGTACGTGGAAGACCAATCCACTCCCGAGGAGGGGCATTTCTTCTGGGTCTATACCGTCACCATCTCCAACGAGGGCGATACGACGGTGCAGCTTCGCTCGCGCGTCTGGCGCATCACCAACGCCAATGGCGTGACGCAGGAAGTGCGCGGGCCCGGCGTCGTTGGGCAGACACCTGTGATCGGACCAGGAGAATCGTTCAGCTACACCTCCGGCTGCCCGCTCGAAACGCCGTCCGGCATCATGGTTGGTAGCTATCAGATGCAGGCCGATGGCGGGCCGCTGTTCGACATCGCAATCCCCGCCTTTTCCCTCGACAGCCCGTTCGCGCCGCGCAGCCTGAACTGATTCTTGTTTCCGGCGCGCGGCCGCCCCGCCAACCCCGCGCGCGGTTTATTCTGCCGCGCGGCCGCCCCACCAACCCCGCGCGCGTAGCTCACGAGCGCAGAACCGAGGCCAGCGCCGACATGACCGGACCGAGCTACGCGACCAAGGAACTGCTGGCGCGCCTCGTCGCCTTCGATACGACCAGCCACAAATCGAACATCGGCATCATCCGTTTCATCGAGGACTATCTGGCCCTGCACGGCGTCGCCAGCCATCTGGTGCCGACGGCGGACGGCGAAAAGGCCAGCCTCTACGCGACCATCGGCCCGCCGGGCGTAGGGGGCGTCGCGCTATCGGCGCATACCGACGTCGTGCCGGTGACCGGGCAGACGTGGGACAGCGATCCGTTTACGCTCACCGAGCGCGGCGGACGGCTCTACGGCCGCGGCACGACGGACATGAAGGGATTCCTCGCTTGCGTGCTGGCCGCGGTGCCTGATTTCACCCGCCGTCGCCTCGCCACACCCATCCACTTCGCCTTCTCCTATGACGAGGAGATCGGCTGCGTCGGCGTGCGCCCGATGATCGCCGAACTCGGCGGGCGGCTGATCCGCCCGCGCATCGTCATCGTCGGCGAGCCGACGTCGATGACTGTCGTCGACGCCCACAAAGGTCCGGCGCGATGGCAGGTCACAGTCACGGGCCGCGCCGCGCATTCGAGCATGGCCCCGCTCGGCGTCAACGCCATCCACTGGGCCAGCCGTATCGTCGGCGAGTTGATGGCGATCGAGGCCGAACTGCGCGAGCGTTCGCGCGACGAGCGCTTCGATCCGCCCTACGCCTCCTTGCAGGTCACCGAAATGAGCGGCGGCACGGCTTCCAACATCGTGCCCGTCACCTGCCGCTTCGGCTTCGAGGTGCGCGCCGTGCCGGGGCTCGACGTCGATGCGATCGAAACGAGAGTGCGCAACTTCGCCGAGCAGCAGTGCCTGCCCGACATGCGCCGTGTCGCGCCCGAGGCTGATATCGCTGTCCGCCGTACCAACTATGTGCCGCCGTTCGGTGCGGGCGATGCATCGCAGGCCGTAGCGCTGGCGCTGAAGCTGGCGCAGCAGAACGAGACGTTCGCCGTGTCCTACGCCACGGAAGCCGGGCTGTTTCAGGATGCGGGTGCGCCGTCCGTCGTCTGCGGGCCGGGGCACATCTCGCAAGCGCACACGGCGAACGAATGGATCGCGGAAACCGAACTGGAGCGCTGCTCGGCGTTTCTCACCCGGCTTGCCGACTGGGCGGAGACGAACTCTTGAGCCCCGAGTTCAGCGGATCGTGGTCTCGAAGTTGGCTGCCCGCTCGAGACCCTTCGCCGCCGCGAGACCCTTGGCGTTGGAGAAATCTGCGCGCGCGAGATCGGCGCCCGTGAAATCCGCGCCGGTCACGTCCGCGCCGCGGAAATCGGCCTGTGTCAGATCGGCCTCGAAGAAACTGGCGCCATTGAGGTCGGCATCGCGGAACGAGGCATAGCGCAAGGTCGCGCGGCGGAAGTTGGCGCCATGCATCTTGGCCCTCGTGAAGCTGCAATTGGACAGCTCGTTGCGCGGCACCGTGGTGATGGAGCCCTCTCCCGCACGATCCTCGAGTGGCGAGAAATCGGCCTCCGTCATGTCGGCATCGCTGAAATCGGCGCCGTCCATGCGCGCCTGCACGCGCAGCCGCACCAGGCGCGCTGCCGTGAAGCGCGGCGCCTCCTTGCGGTTGAAGGTCATGTCGGAGAAAATCGTCGGGCGCAGCATGGTCGCGCCTTCGAGATTGGCGCCGCTGAAATCGGCGCGGATGAGCAGCGCACGATCGAGCCTGGTAAATGACAGATTGGCTTTCGCGAGTTTCGCCGATGTCAGGTCCGTGCCGTACAGATCGGCGTCGGCAAGATTGGCGCCTTTGAAATCGAGCCCGGCGAGATCGTGGTCGGTGTGGTCGAGACCGGCGAGATCGACCGGCTCGCCCGGCTTTGCGGCAAACAGCGCTTCCGTTACCTCGCGCGCGTTCCTGTCGGCGGCAAGCGCGGGCAGCGCCAGCGCCGCGATGGCCAAAAGGCAATATGCCGTGATCGAGCGAAGCTGAATTTTCGTGAGTTTCATCATCCTGCCCCAGACACTTCAGACATGATGCCGTGCAGCGCGGTGACTGGCAACGGACGGCCGATCACGATTGCGCGTGGAATTGTGCCGCAACCGCGACGCTGGACGCGGGCCGCTCGCGTTGCGTCACGAACGCCCGTTCCCCGGTTGCCGAAGCGTGGTCTGCCGAGCGCCAGTGATGCAACACTAGCGCAGGTCCTCGTCGCGGAAGGGGTAGCGTGTCGAACAGAACTCGCAGGTGACGGCGATGGTACCGTCGGCCTCCTTCATATCGGCCAGCTCCACCGCACCGAAGCGGCTGAGAATGCCGTGCACCCGATCGCGCGAGCAGGTGCAGTACTCGCCGATCGGCTGCGCTGGCGACACCCGCACGCCTTCCTCGTGGAACAGGCGATATAGCAGACGCTCGGGCGGCAGGTTCGGGTCCACCAGTTCATGGTCCTCGACAGTGGACGCCAAGATTTCGACCCGCCGCCAGCTGTCGTCGTCCTCGCCGAACACAAGCCCCTGCTCCTCGGCGGCAGCCATCGCGTCGGCGCCCTTGCCACCCAGCGGCGCGACGTGTTGCAACAGCAGCCCGCCGGCCTTCCAGCTCCATCCGCCGCCCGCCAGCCGCTCGCGCGCCACCGCCAGCCTGATGAACGTCGGCAATTGTTCCGACTGACGGAAGTAGGTGAGCGCCGCATCGGTCAGCGTACCGCCCTCGAGCGCGACGATACCCTGATAGCGCTGCATGTCGCCGCCAGGGTCGATGGTCATCGCCAGATGGCCGCGACCGAACAGTTCGCCCTGCGTGACCTTGCCGCCACCCGCCTGCAGATCCGCGACACGCAGGGCGTCGGCGCCCGCATAGCCGCGCACGAAGCCGGGCGTCGAGAAGTCGGCGACCAGAAATTCGAGTGGCCCGTCGGTCTTGGTCTGCACCGTCAGCCGGCCTTCGAACTTGAGCGCCGTACCGAGCAGCGCCGTCAGCGCCAGCGCTTGCCCCAGCGCCTCGCTGACCGACGGCGCATAGTCGTGGCGGGTCAACACGGCATCGACGGTGCGGGCCAGGCGCACGATGCGGCCTGAGACGCGCGATGCGACGGTCTGGAATGGCAGCACGAAATCTGTCGGATCGGACGCGTCTGCCGTCGCCTCGGGGTCCGTTGCCAAGGATGCGCGTTGCTCGGACACGGTCATCGACGCACTCACTTTCACCGCTCAGGACCGAACATACGATCCGCGCTCACTCGGCGCCGAGGCACCAGGCGAGAATGGCCTTCTGCGCGTGGAGACGGTTCTCGGCCTCGTCGAAAACGACGGATGCCGGGCCATCGATCACAGATGCCGAAACCTCGTTGCCACGATAGGCCGGCAGGCAGTGCATGAACACCGCCCCCTTGGCGGCGCGCGCCATCATGGCGTCGTCGACGGCGTAGGGTTTCAGCAGCTTCTTGCGCTTGGCGGCGTCCGTCTGACCCATCGACACCCACGTGTCGGTGACGACGCAATCGACGCCCGCGACGGCCTTCGCCGCGTCCTGGCCGATCGTCACGTCGCCGCCCTCGGCTTTCGCCCATTCGATCACGTCGCGTTGCGGCATCAGTTCGGCGGGACAGGCGAGATTGAGCTTGAAGCCGAACTTCACCGCCGCGTGCATCCACGACATGGCGACGTTGTTGCCGTCGCCGAGCCAGGCGACCGAGCGGCCCGCGATCGGCCCGCGATGTTCCTCGAAAGTCATCAGATCGGCCATCACCTGGCAGGGGTGGCTCATGTCGGTGAGACCATTAATGACCGGGACGTTCGCTTCCTCGGCCAGTGTCGTCAGCGTCTCGTGCGAGTTGGCGCGGATCATGATGATGTCGACGTAGCGCGACAGCACGCGCGCGGTATCGGCGATCGATTCACCGCGGCCGAGTTGCAGATCGGTATGATTGAGCATGATCGTCTGGCCGCCGAGTTGACGCATGGCGACGTCGAACGACACGCGCGTGCGCGTCGACGGCTTCTCGAAGATCATGCCGAGCACCAAATGCTCCACGTTCTTCGGGCGCAGCTTGGCGGGCGGCTTCTTTCCGGCCTTCTTCATCGCATGGGCATTGTCGAGGATGCGGCGCAGCGCCTTCGCGGGCAGCAGGTCGATGTCGAGAAAATGCCGGGGTGCCATGGCGGGACCTTCCGAAAAATGCAATGCGCCGGCCGCCCTCGGGGCAGCCGCCCATGGGGTTCAGTTTCCTGTCAGCGGCAAGCTCGCTCGACCGCCTCGAGCGCTTTGGCGAGGCGCGTGATGCCCTCGGAGATGTCGGCGTCGGCGATGTTGAGCGGCGGCAGCAGGCGCACGACGTTATCGCCCGCACCGACGGCCAGAAGCCGTTCGGTCAGTGCGGCTTTCACCACCGCCGCCGGCTGCACGGATGCGGCGAGGCGGATGCCGATCAGCAGGCCGCGGCCGCGCACCTCCTCGATCAGTCGCGGGAACTGGTCTTTCAACCCCTCCAGCGCCTGCTTGAAGTACAGTGACTTGCGCTCGACCTCAGCCAGAAAGTCCGGCTGCTCGACGACGTCGAGCACCGCCCCCGCGACGGCCATCGCGAGCATGTTGCCGCCGAACGTCGAGCCGTGCGTTCCAGCCGTCATGCCCTTTGCGGCCTCGGCCGTCGCCAGCACCGCGCCGACGGGGAACCCGCCGCCGATGCCCTTGGCGATGGCCATGACGTCCGGCTCGATGCCGGCCCATTCGTGCGCGAAGAGACGCCCCGTGCGCCCGACGCCTGTCTGCACCTCGTCGAGGATCAGCAGCAGACCGTGCTGGTCGCACAGATCACGCAGGCCCTTGAGGCACTGATCGGGCACGACGCGCACGCCGCCTTCGCCCTGAACGGGCTCGATCATGATCGCCGCCGTCTCTGGCCCGATCGCCGCTTCGAGCGCCGCGTGATCGCCGAACGGCACCTGGTCGAAGCCGTCGGCGGGGGGCCCGAATCCTTCGAGGTATTTCGGATTACCGCCGGCCGCGAGCGTCGTCACGGTGCGGCCGTGGAACGCGCCCGCGAACGTCACGATACGCCAGCGCTCGGGCCGGCCGTTGACGAAATGATAGCGCCGCGCCGTCTTGATGGCGCCTTCGCAGGCTTCCGCGCCTGAATTGCAGAAGAATACGCGCTCGGCGAACGTCAGCCGGCCGAGCCGCTCGGCGACGCGCTCTTGGCCCTCGACGCGATACAGGTTCGACGTGTGCCACAGCGTTTCCGCCTGCGCTTTCAGCGCCGCAACCAGATGCGGGTGGGCGTGGCCGAGCACATTGACGGCGACGCCGGAGGCGAGATCGAGATAACGCTCGCCATCCGTCGAGACGAGCCACGAACCCTCACCGCGCGCAAACACCACATCCTGCCGCGCATACGTCGGCATGACCGTGGCTGAGATCATCTCATCGGTGTCGCCAGAAGTGACGAGCGCGGCATCGGACGCAGCGCCATCGCGCTGCCGAACGGACGAGGGCATCTCCAACCATCCCAGGCCGAAAACCAATGCGGCCAGAAATCAAAAAAGCCGCCCTCTACGGCGGCCCACTGACGTGTCGTATTACGTGTCTCGCTTGTTGCTGTCAACGAGACTGGAGCGAATTGGTCACAGCAGCCGACACCACCGCGATGGCAGGTCCTGACCGGCTGTACAACCTGTGGGCCGAGCGCTTCAAGTTGCCGGATCCCCATATTCCGGGCCTCGCCGAATCGTTTCTGTGGCGGTCCAGCAACGTGCCCCTGTCAATGCCCCTTGTGCTCTTTCGTGATGCTTGTAGACGCCAAACGGGATATTGTACCTTCTTGGAACTGGGAGACGACATCTCGTCTGCCGCGGGGCTAGTTGCCCACGGCTGGTGTGATTGCATTCAGTGACAAGATGTCGTGCGTCACGTTTCGCAGCTCAGCAGCGTCCAGGCCGGCACAGTATGTGTCGTAGTCGCGCTGCGCACACCGGCTGTGAGAGCACCTGGTGCCTGCGCGCCCAACCCGGGCGCCCAATGTGTGCGTTTCCTGTCAGTTGCATCTCCGTAAGCGTCCGTAGGTCCGTCCCCCTGGCATCCGTGTAGGTTTCGCTGGCGCGCTTTCGCGCCTCGAACGGCACCCTTGCAGGTCCGGTGACGGTTTTCACCCGCTCGCATCCATGTGCGCGGAGCTTAGTCAGATTCTGCAAGGAGCACGCCGATGATCTGGACCGACGAGCGGGTAGAGCTGTTGAAAAAGCTCTGGTCCGAGGGACTGAGCGCCAGCCAGATCGCCGGCCGTCTCGGTGGCGTCACGCGCAACGCCGTGATCGGCAAGGTTCACCGACTGGGTCTCGCGGGCCGCGCCACGACATCGCGGATGAAGACGCACCGGGCCCGGCCGCGCCCGGCCGCAGCCGCGAATGGCGCTTCAGCTGCCGGTGTCAAACGTCCGCAGCAGCCGAAGCAACGCTTCCCCGCCGTTGGCAATCCGCTGGTGCGCGAACTCTACAAGCCCGAGGCAGAGCCGTTCCTCCCGGCTGCCGAGGAACTCGAAATCCCATTGAAAGAACGCAAGACCATCCAGACGCTCGGCGAGTGCAACTGCCGCTGGCCGATCGGCGATCCGCAGCACGCCGAATTTCATTTCTGCGGCAAGGAGAAGCTGCCGGGCCTGCCGTACTGCCAGTTCCACGCGCGCCGCGCGTTCCAGCCGCCGCAGACGCGCCGCCGCGATCCCGCTGATACGCGCATTCCGGCGATGGTTACGCTGGCAACGGCGGCGAGCGGCGATGGCGGCGACAACGTCGACGCCTGATCTTGTCGCCATGAGATAGAGGGGAGGCCGCGGCGATACGTTGTCGCACGACGGCCGAGGGGGCGAGGGCCGGAGCTGCCGGGGGGCAGTCTCCGGCTCTCTCGTTTCAGACACGACATGGATACGGCGCGCGCGTTGCGCCGGTTGGCGTTCGGCCTCAGACCGACTGGCGATAAAGCACCTTGCGCTAGACCGACTGGCGCTCGCCGAACACATAGCCGGCGCCGCGCACGGTGCGGATCGGATCGCTTTCCTTGCCGCGAATGAGGGCCTTCCTCAATCGGCCGATGTGGACATCGACAGTGCGCTCGTCGACGTAGGCATCCCGCCCCCAAACGCCGTCGAGAAGTTGGCTGCGCGACAGCACCCGCCCGGGGCTCTGCATCAGGAATTCGAGCAGGCGGTATTCCGTCGGGCCGAGACGGACCTCGCGGCTGCCGCGCAACACGCGATGCGCGGCGCGATCGAGTGTAATGTCGTCGGTCGAAAGCACTTCCGCGACACGTTCGGGGGACGCGCGCCGCAGCAGGGCCTTGACGCGCGCCATCAGTTCGGGAAGCGAGAACGGCTTGACCACGTAGTCGTCGGCGCCGGTGGCGAGGCCGCGGATGCGATCCGCCTCCTCGCCGCGCGCCGTCAGCATGATGATCGGCACATGGCGGGTGTCGGACTTGCCCCTCAGCCGCCGGCAGATCTCGATGCCGGAGACGGACGGCAGCATCCAGTCCAGCAGAATGAGATCCGGCCGCTCCTCGGCGACCAGCAGTTCCGCCTCCTCGCCGCTTTCGGCGTGCACGACGTGGAAGCCGGCGGCTTCGAGATTGTAGCGCAGCACCTCGGCCAGCGCCGACTCGTCCTCCACGACGAGGACCTTGGCCCCGAGGGAATGCGGAACGATATCGGCGCGGGCGTCGATCATGGCCGACATCACTCGCCCTGCTGAACGAGCGTGGAGCTGGTCGTATCGTTCTTCGGCCGCTCTTCTGTGACGGAATGACCGGTGACGAGATAGTAGACCGTCTCGGCGATGTTGGTGGTGTGATCGCCGACCCGCTCGAGGTTCTTGGCGCCGAACAGCAGATGCGTGCTGATGCCGATGTTGCGCGGATTTTCCATCATGTAGGTCAGCAGCTCGCGGAACAGCGAGTTGTACATCGCATCGATCTTCTGGTCGTCCTCCCACACCTTCAGTGCGCGCGTGGCGTCACGTTCGGCATAGGCGTCGAGCACCAGCTTCAACTGCTTCAGCGCCATCTCGACCATATTGCCGAGACCGGAAATCACCGGCTTGGGGTGCGGCTCGTCGGCGATGGCGCTGGCCCGCTTGGCGATGTTCTTTGCCAGATCGCCGATTCGCTCGAGGTCCGAGCAGATGCGCAGTGCCGCAACGACGTGACGGAGATCGTTGGCCATCGGCTGACGGCGCGCGATCATCTGGATGACATGATCTTCAACTTCCTTTTCCAGAACATCGACCGAGCGGTCGGCCGCGATCACCATGTCGGCGAGCCGCGGGTCACGCCGCTGGAGGGCGTCGAACGCCTGGCCGAGGTTGTGCTCGGCAAGGCCGCCCATCTGGGCGATCTTCTTGTCGAGAAATTCGTGTTCGTCCTCGTAGGACTTGACGGTGTGAGTGTTCATGCGCGGAGCCTCTGCGTTCTGCGGCTTATCCGAGAAGCCGAACAAGCGACCGATCTGGGACATCAGCCAAACCGTCCAGTGAT
>JBKBNR010000031.1:2374-14039 GCA_046295315.1 Hyphomicrobiaceae bacterium | reverse complement strand
CACAACTCGAAGCCGATGGCCGATAGCGCCTTCGTCAACCTTTCGGCCAGCGACAGGACATAGCTGTCGATGGCGGGACGTTGCGCTTCGTCGAAGTCGGCGATGACGAGCGCGTTGTCCTGGTCGGGCAGCAGGAAATTCTCGAGCCGGCCCATCGATCCCATGACGATCAGCGCGAACGGCACCGGCGGCGGGCCCCAGCCGTCGGCGGCGATGTCGTCGAGCACGAGATCGAGGGCGCGGCGATGCAGTTCGGCGTTGGTGTGCGCCAGGTATTCGAGCACGCGCTCCGCAGGCGTGCCGGCGCCGAGCCATGCGGCGGCGCTCTCGGCAGCGCGCGAAAGAATCCGGCGCAAGCTGGGGATCGTGGCATCGGCTGCCAGCAGGTTGGCGGTGTCAAGATCCGGCCCCATACCGCGCCGTAGAATCTCGGTCATGGTGACGTAGCCGAGAAAGCGGCCCGCCGCGTCGACGATGGCGAGCGACTGCAGGCTCTTTGCCTGCATGGCGACCACGGCGTCGAGCAACCGTGCGTTGGCGTCTATACGCGCGGGGCGTTCGGTGAGCAGCGGCGCAATGCGATCAGAGGCGCGGACGCCGCGCGCCAGCCAGTCGAGAACGTCGCGCGCTTCGATCGATCCGGCGAGACGGCCGTCGGCGCTGACGACGGCGATCGGCGTCTGTTGCACCGACCCGCGACCGCCGCGCGCCGCGTCCCAGGCCTGCTGCAAAACGGCCGCCTCGTCGAGGCGCGCCGACGGGGCGAGCACATAGTCGCGCACGTGAGCGTCGAACAACCGCGTCGGTGAGAGTTCGGCTGGCACGTTGCAACTCTCCCTGCTCTGGCGCCGAACGGTTCTTCGGCTGAATATTGCCGACGAGCCTGCAGCAAGCTCAGAACTTGTCGGCCAGCCGGCGCTCCTTCTGCATGCGGTCGGAAATGGCGACGGCCTCGCCGAAGGTCGTGATGCCGCGGCTCTCCATGATCTCGAGCAGTCTGATCCAGAGCGCCGCAGTGGCGAGAGCATCGCCGACCGCCGTATGCCGGCCGGCGATCTCGATGCCGAGGAATTCCGCGACGCCGTTCAACGAATGATCCGGCAGATCGGGATAGAGGTAGATCGACAGCAGCAGCGCATCGAGCACCGGATTGTCGAACTTCACGCCCGCTTCGTCCTGCTTCAGCGTCAGGAACTTCATGTCGAAGGCGATGTTGTAGGCGACGAGAACCGCATCCCCGACGAAGCGGCGGAACTGCGGCAGCACGATGCGCGCCGGCGGCTTCCCCTTGACCATGTCCGGCGTGATGCCGTGGAAGCGGATCGAGAGCTCGGGAATGTCGCGGCCAGGATCGATCAAGCGTTCGAAGGTTTCCGAGGTCAGCAGGCGGCCATTGACCACCTGCACGGCACCGATCGACAGCAACTCGTCGCCATCGGTCGGCCTGAGGCCCGTGGTCTCGGTATCGAACACGACATAGCGGAGCGCACGCAGCGGCGTCGCGGCAATGGTGCCGTGCGAGGGCTTGAACAGATCGAAGTCGTAGTATTCGGGGCGCGGTGCGAGCTTCGGTGCATCGGCCGCCGGTGCCGGGGTTTCCGCCGGGCGCAGCGGCAGGCGCAGCATCGCCGTGGTGGCGCTGGTCGCCGTGCTCCACACTTCGCCGCCGTGACGCTCGATGATTTGGCGCGGTGTACGGCTGGCGATGGCGCCTTCGAGCTTTTCGTCGAGCCAGGATTCGAGCACGTCGGCGTTGATCGGCGAACCGGTCCACATGATTTCGACGTAGGCGTAGGTGTCGCCGCGCGAGACGCCGGCATCGAAGGACTTGAGCCCGGTTTCGCGCGCAAGGCGCTGAACCAGATGTTCCAGCGCCAGCATCAGCGCGTGGCTGTCGGCGCGCAGCCACACCGGCAGTCCGACGGGCGTCAGCGCGATGCCGTGTGTCTCGCCGACGTGCTTCTGCACAGCGCGGAACAGATCGAGCGAGCGCACGTCGGCCATCGCCCACGGCCCGACGTCGAGACGGTCGTAGCGGCGGGAGGACTCGGCGAAGCGCGTGGATATGTGATCGAGTTCCTTGGCGACGATCTCCTGGAACGCGGCGCGCTCGCTGGGCGAAAGCTGCTCGGCGTCGCCCAGCATTTCCACGGCGGCCGAGAGATTGGCCAGCGGCCGGCGCCACTCCACCATCACTTCACGCAGCAGCGTGTCGCGCGCGGCGAGGCTTTCGATTTCGCGGCCGATGTCCTGGAACGACAGCACATAGCCGGTCATGTCGCCGTTTGCGTCGATGACGAGACGCATGCGCGTTTCGACGAGCGTTCCGAGGTCGGCCGTCGACGCCATGAAGCGGCGGATGGCGCCCTCGCCTTCGGCGGCTGGCTGCTTGCCGTCGGCTTCGCCCGCGCGCGCCGGCGATCGACGCGCCAGCATGTCGAGCGCATGCACGATCGGTTCCCGCGTCAGCACACCGAACACCGACCGGCCGAGGCCGGTCATTTCGCGCATGGCGAGGATGCGGCTCGCCGCCTCGTTGTAGAGAATGATGCGATGATCGCGGTTGCAGACGATGACGCCCTCGGTGAGATCGAGCAGGATCGTTTCGAGCTGGCTCTTCTGCTGGTCCGCGGCGCGGGTCGCCGTCGCGACGGCTTCAGCGATCTCGCTTCTGGACTTGAACAAGGCCCGCGCCAGTCCGCCGATTGACGTGACGAGACCCCGGAGAAAATTGGCGTTCGCTACGGCGGGATCGCGGTCCTGTGGCGTGATCGTGAGGGCGCGGGCCTCGCGCGCCAAGCCGTCGAGCGGCGAGACCAGCATGACATGCAGCGCCGCCCAGGCGATCAGCAGCGCGAAAAGTGTGACGCCGAAGCCGATCGAAATGTAGATGTTGGCCCCGCCACCCGGCTCGGCCACGGTCGCAGCCGAAGGCGCGATCGACTTGACGATCGCGATGGGCAGCACGAAACCGGGCAATGCCACGATCAACAGCAGCAGCGGAATGACGACGCGAAGCGGCATATGACAGTCCCTTGCCGCCGGTCTTACGCGGCGGGATGGCGGTTGCCGAATGTCCGCGCGATAGAGGTCTGGCCGAGAGAGCGTTCACGGCCCCGAATAGTCGAACACCGTGCTACCATCTCGACAGATCCCACCCGAGGCGCGGACCATGCGGCGCATCGTGATCATAGAAGGCAGCATCCGCCATTCAAAGCGAAGCCGGGTAAGCTCTTGGTCTACGTCAGCCGATGCTGCGCTGCGGCAGAAGCGGTGTTGGCGGCATCTCGTAGCCGCCAACGTTGCGCCAATTCAAAGGCGGCCCTCGGAGACCAGATCGATGGCGGTGCGCACCTGGTTGATCGCCCTCTTCAGCGCCGAACGCTGATCGCCGTCGAGCCGCGCGATCGCAACCTTCGTCGACAGCGCGATTCCGCGTTCCGCGTCTGCCAGTTGCTGTGCCAGCACGGCGCCGAGGATCGTCTTGTGGGCGTCGATGATGGCGGCGATGTCGTCCGCGGAGCCGATGCCCTTGGCGGCCACGGCGGCAAAGCGGCCGGGGGTCGAGCGGTCCTTGATCAGGTGCTTGATCGCCAGCACGCGGGCGACGGTGAAGATCGGCATCAGGCCGAACTTCTTGAGATCGAGCCGCCCGTTATCCTCGGTGCGGAAACCACCGATCAGCGTGAACGGCGCCGACCACTTGCGCGCGTTCTCGGTCAACAGGGACTGGAAGTCCGGCGCCTTGTTGCCGAGCGTGATCGCGTAATTGCGAATCTCGTCGCCGAGGGCACGGTCGCCATGCACGGGAATGCCGTCGAAGAAGATGTCGACGTTGAGCAGGTCCTCGGGGCGCTGTCGGCGCACCCAACCGTTGATCAACCGGTGCCAGCCGTCGACGCTGTGGCGCCAAGCGGCATTCTTCGCCATGACGCCCCCCTTGCACAAGGGAATGCCGGCTTCGTCAAGCGTCGCCGCCATGCGCGTGCCGAGTTCTGAGAACCAGCGGTCCTCGCTTCCATCGGGCTCGCCCGCCTCGAACACGATGGCGTTGTCCTGATCGGCGGCGAGCAGGCTTTCGCCGCGTCCGGCCGAGCCCATGACCAGCACGGCGTAACGGCACGGCGGCGCACCCCAGCCGTCGGCGGCCATGCTCTTCTCAGCCAACTCGCTGGCGCGGCGGGTGGCGGCGCAGAGTTCGGCGCTGATGACGTTGGCGATGCGCCGGGGCTCGATGTCTTCGGCGTTGAGCGAGCGCGAAACTTGCGTCAGGCGGCTCCATGCGGCGCCGAGATCGGCAGAGGTTTCGGCGGCGTCGATGTCCTCGCCGAGTACCAGCGCCGCGGTGGCGCGTTGATGCAGCAGGTCGCGCGGCGTCAGCGCGCCGATCACCTCGCCGGAGGCGTCTGTGACCGCGAGATGGCGGATGCGCAGCTTCTCGATGCGGGCGATGGCGCGGTAGAGGAACGCGTCGGCCTCGACGCTGGCGACCGGCTTCGACATGATCTTGGCGAGACGGTCACCGAGCGCGCCTGCGCCGCGCTCCGCGATCGCCCACAGCAGATCACGTTCGGTCACGATGCCGGTTTCACCAGTGCCGGTTCTGACGAAGATCGAGCTGATCCGCTTCTCGATCATCATCGCCATGGCCTCCTGCACGGTTTGATCGCCGGCGATGAACTGCGGCGGCGTCATCACCTCCGAGACGGAATGGCTGTAGGGGTAGCTGTCGAGTTGGGCGATGCGATGGGTATCGGCGAACAACGGCACGGACGACGGCTCGGTGTTGCCGAGTTCTTTCTCGACCATTTCGCGGCTGGCTGCCGCCGCCTCGGCGAGAGTGCGGATGTTTTTTTCACGCAGCCGGGGGACGAGGGATTCGAAAATCCGCGCCGTAGCCAATGCCGTGGCGCCAGCGGAGCCGAGGTCCGAACATGGCAGCTCCAGCCATTTGCAATACGTCGGCAGGGCGTCGTTCATCAGCTCGGGCGCAACGAGGCGCGCCAGCCGCTTGACGTCGATGGCTTGAAAGCCCGGCCAGCGCCGCTCCAGGCGCTCGTACTCCGTGCGTAGCACGCCCATGTCGTAGGCGACGTTGTGGCCGATCAGCAGCGATTGGCCGACGTAGGCCTCGAAGGCGTCGAGAACCTTCTCCAGCGACGGATGGGTGTCGCGTTTGAGCCGGCCGAGGCCGTTGAACTCGGCCTCGTCGGGAAGCGGTGTCTCTCCCGCCACTGCGAGCCTGAGCGATTGGGCGTTCGGGACCAGCTTTCCCTTCTTGATCCTCGCAAGCCCTATGCGCGTGATGCGTGCGCTTGCGGCGTCGTCGGCCGTCGTGTTGAGATCGAACGCGATGCCATCCAGGGCGATCAAGGGCGTGGCAGCGAGCTGAGCCGGCATCGGGAAGGCCTCCGGGTAAGAATGCGTATGGCGGGCGTGACGAGCGGCAGCGCACCGCGCCGCTCTCGTTCGGCTTGATAACATGCGCGAACGGCCGGGCCTCTACATCGCGTAGCTTGGCGAACGCGCATCGGCGGTTCGCACAGGGACCGAACTGTCAGCGCGCAACCTTGACGGCGGTCAACTTTTGGCTGCAGTGCAGCATTTTCTTTTTGGGTCGTGCAGCCCATGCGCCAGGCAAGGCCGGCCCGCGGTGTCGAAGAGCTCTTGGGCTATCGGCCAGCGGCAAACCACGCAGGAGCTCGGCCGCGATGTGCTCTCCATGCCAGCGCGGCGCATCCTCGCGGTTCGGCAGGCGCACCCACTGCCAGGTTCACCCTCAGGCCACGCGTTCGACGAAGCTGTCGACGACGCGCTTCGAGCCGGCCTTGTCGAAATCGATCGACAACTTGTTGCCGTCGACGCCGGTGACGCGGCCGTAACCGAACTTCTGATGGAACACGCGTTCGCCGACGGCGAAGCGCTCCGGTTCCGAAGACGAGGCGATGAGATCGCCGTCGATGGTGACGGGCGGCCGCGGTGCAGTGCGCGCGTCATAGGTCTTGCGGGCCGCTGGCCGGCCTGCCTGGGCGTCGTCGGAAAAGCGCTGCTCGGCCCGCTTCCATCCGGGGGTGTCGTAGGTCGAGCGTGTCGGCGAACCGGCGGGGATATCGCCGCCGCCCATGCGCGCCGCATCGAACCGCGATTGCCCGAACGGATTGTTGAAGCCGCCGGCGAAGTTCTGGTAGGCGCCGCCGAACGGGCTCTTGGCCTCGATGACGTCGACGTTGGCCTCGGGGATTTCATCGACGAAGCGGGACGGAATGGCAGATTGATAGAGACCGCGCGTGCGCCGGTTCTGGGCGAAGGAAATCTTGGCGCGCTTCTTGGCCCGCGTGATGCCGACATAGGCGAGACGGCGCTCTTCCTCGAGGCCCGCCTTGCCGCTTTCGTCCAGCGAGCGCTGGTGGGGGAACAACCCTTCCTCCCAGCCGGGCAGGAACACGGTGTCGAACTCGAGGCCCTTGGCGGCGTGCAGCGTCATCAGACTGACGCGATCGCCATCATCGCCCTGCTCGGTGTCCATGACCAGGCTGACGTGCTCGAGGAAGCCTTCGAGCGTCTCGAACTGGTCCATGAAGCGGACGAGTTCCTTGAGGTTTTCAAGCCGCGATTGTGATTGCGGGGATTTGTCGGCCTGCCACATCGCGGTGTAGCCGCTTTCGTCGAGGATCAACTCGGCGAGTTCGGTGTGGCGCATGTCGGATATGCGCGCACGCCAGCGGGCGAACTGCTGCACGAGATCAGCCAGCGAGCGTCGCGCCTTGCCGGAAAGCTCCTCCGTCTCGACGATTTCGCGCGCGGCAAGGAACAGCGGTACTTCGCGGGCCCGGGCGAGTTCGCGGATAGCTTTGATGGAGCTGTCGCCGAGGCCGCGCTTCGGCACGTTGACGATGCGCTCGAATTTGAGATCGTTTGACGGATTGAGTGTGACGTCGAGATAGGCGATGGCATCCTTGATTTCCTGGCGCTCGTAGAAGCGCGGACCGCCGATGACGCGATAAGGCAGCCCCAGCGTGACGAAGCGATCTTCGATGGAGCGCATCTGGAACGAGGCGCGGACGAGAATGGCGATCTCGTTCAGCTTGTGGCTCTGGCGTTGGAACTGCTCGATGTCCTCGCCGATGATGCGCGCCTCTTCCTCGTCGTCCCAAACACCCGTCACCGTCAGCTTGTCGCCGGATGATCCATCGGTGAACAGCGTCTTGCCGAGGCGGCCTTCGTTCTTGGCGATGAGCCCGGAAGCGGCGGCGAGGATGTGACTGGTCGAGCGGTAGTTGCGTTCCAGGCGAATGACGGTGGCGCCGGGGAAGTCGTGTTCGAAGCGCAGGATGTTGTCCACTTCGGCGCCGCGCCAGCCGTAGATCGACTGGTCGTCGTCGCCGACGCAGCACACGTTGGGCGAACCCTGCGCCAAGAGCCGCAGCCAGAGATACTGCACGACGTTGGTATCCTGATATTCGTCGACCAGGATGTAGCGGAAGCGGCGCTGATAATCCGCGAGTACGTCCGGGTGCTCCATGAACAGCCGCAAGCACTCGAGCAGCAGATCGCCGAAGTCGCAGGCGTTGAGCTCCTTCAGCCGCTGCTGGTAGGCGGCGTAGAGGTCGCGGCCCTTGCCGTTGGCGAACGCCAGCGCTTCGCCCGGCGGCACCTTCTCCGGCGTCAGCCCGCGGTTCTTCCAGCCGTCGATGAGGCCGGCGAGCTGGCGCGCGGGCCAGCGGTCCTTGTCGAGGTTGGCGGCCTCGATCACCTGCTTCATCAGACGCAGTTGGTCGTCGCTGTCGAGGATGGTGAAGCCGGATTTGAGCCCGACGAGTTCGGCATGCCGGCGCAGGATTTTGACGCCGATCGAATGGAAGGTGCCGAGCCACGGCATACCCTCCACCGCGCCGCCGACCAGGTGGCCGATGCGCTCCTTCATCTCGCGCGCCGCCTTGTTGGTGAAGGTGACGGCGAGCACCTGGCTCGGCCAGGCGCGGCCCGTCGCGAGGATGTGGGCGATGCGCGTCGTCAGCACGCGCGTCTTGCCGGTGCCGGCGCCGGCGAGCACCAGCACCGGGCCATCGAGGGCTTCGACGGCGGCGCGTTGCTCGGGGTTGAGGCCGTCCAGATAGGGCGCGGACGCAGGACCGCCCGATGCCTTCAACGCACGCTGCGAAATCGACAGGCGCGGCGGCGCCGCATCGGGAACGGGATCGTGCGCGGGATCGTGGCGCGGCGGCAATGGCGCAGGCAGCGTCGGCGCGAGGTCGAGACGTTTCGGGTGGCGGTCATTGGTGCCGCTGGACTTCGACGTGTCCGCTCCGGCGGCGTGCCTCGACGGTGTATTCGGCTTGGATGCAGGCGCGCGCGGAGCTTCCGGCAGGTCGAACGGAAGATCGTCGAACAGCTGCTCGGTCGGCTCGGCGTTCTTGCTACGTTTTCGAGTCGTGGCCATCACAACGCACTATAGCACGAGGGCTTTGGCCGGAAGGGGGCAGCAGGCCGGCTCCACAGATCACTGCCGAAGGACGTACGCAACCCGAACCACCTGCCGGGTAGCGAGCTGTGCGACGCACCTGCTGGTATTAACCATACGAAATCATGCGGTAAAACTGTCACGAACGGAACTGCTGGGGGCGGCGGCGCGGCGTAGAACTGGTTGCAAGAGACGAGGCGGACGCCTCGCAGCGAACCAGACCCGAACCCAGGAGCAAACGCCATGACCGCCAACCTCGCCAAGTCGTTCTCGGCCAAGACCGCCCTCGCCGCCCTCGCCCTTGCCGCCGGTATCGCCGCTCAGACCTCTGGCGCTGCCGCAATCTCGAACTCTGTCAAGATCGCCTGCATGGCCGACTACTTTTCATATTGCTCGCAGCACAGCCCGGAAGGCTCGGGCGTCCGCCAGTGCATGCGCACCAACGGCCTCAAGCTCTCCTCGCGCTGCGTCAACGCGCTGGTCGCCGCCGGCGAAGTGTCCAAGGAGGAGGTTGCGCGCCGTTCGGCCAGCGCAAAGTAAGTCGGCGGCGACGCTCGATAGGGTCTTGAAAGGGGTGGCAACAGCTGCCCCTTTTTGTTTGCGCCAAGCCCGGCACGTTGGTTGTGCGGGCCCGCGGCAGCCGCCTGCCATCCCGGCGCGCTTCTGTGCTTGCGCGCGGCCGCCTGCCATCCCCGCGCGCTACTGTGCTTGCGCGCGGCCGCCCGCCAACCCCTCGCGCGGGCCCAGTTGCGCTCACCGGTGTTCCTCCACCGTCGCGTCGATCAGCGCGCGGTTGAACGCGTCGTGGGCGTCGAGCCGTTCCACCCAGCCGACGAGAACGCTGGTATCTGCTTCGGAAACGACCGCGATGCGCGTTCTGCCCGAGGTGTCGAAGGCTCGCAGAGACCGTTCCAGCGTGTCTGAGGGCAACAGCCAAGCGTCACCGGTGCTGGTGTCGAAGCGCGCCGCCGTGGTGCCGGCGAGGTTGCGGTCCAGCGGCGTCAGGAATTGCGCCACCGTCAGCCGCCGCATGATGCTCTTGTGCGGTCCGTCCTGCAGGAACAGCCCCCGTTTGGCAAGCTGCCAGTGGAAGAAGCTGTGGCCGAGAAAAGCCTGCGCCAGCGCCACCGAGATCGACACGGTGAGCAGCAGCGCGATGGTCATATCGTAGCCGCCGGTCAGTTCGAAGCAGATCAGCGTCGTCGACAGCGGCGCACCGAGCACGGCGGCGGCCACCGCGCCCATTCCGAGGATTGCATACAACCCGTGACTGGCGCCGACCTGCGGGAACGCCGATGTGGCCATGATGCCGAACGCCGCGCCAGTAACCGCCCCGAGATAGAGCGACGGAGAGAAGATGCCGCCGGCAAATCGCACCGTCAGGGAAATGGCTGTCGCGACCGTTTTGGCGATGATCAGCATCAACAGCAGCGCCAGCGGAATATTGCGGTAGAGGGCCTGATCCGTCGTCTCGTAGCCGACGCCGAGAACCTGGGGAAACACCAGCGCGATGGAGCCGACTGCCAAGCCGCCGAGCGCGGTGCGCACGGGCAGCGGCATGTCGAAGCGCCAGACGATGCGTTCGGTCGCGACCACCGCGAGCTGAAACAAAATCGCCACGGCCGCGCAGGTGATGCCGAGCAGCACGAAGGCGGGGAACTCCCAGTAGGTCGTTATCTGATACTCGGGCACGGCGAACGCCGCATAGTTGCCGAAGTGGATGCGGCTGATGACGCCGCCGGCGACGCTGGCGATCACGATCGGCACCAAGGCTCTCAACGCGTAATGTCCGAGAATCACCTCGTGCGCGAACAGCACCCCTGCGATGGGCGCGTTGAACGATGATGAAACGGCAGCCGCAACGCCAGCGGCAAACAGTGCCCGGCGGCTCGCGGGGTCGAGGCGAAAGCGGTCTTCGAGCCACGATGCGATCGTGGCGCCGAGGTGCACCACGGGGCCTTCGCGGCCGAGGCTGGCCCCCGAGCCGAGCGATATCGCCGACAGCAGAGCGCTCCAAAGACCCGTCTTGACGTCGATTTTGCAGTCGCGCAGCGCCCGCGTCTCGATGACGTCGGCGACGGCGTGGGGCCGCTTGCCGGTGACGTAGCGATCGAGCAGCCAGCCGACAACGAAACCACCGACGACGGGCGCGATAAGGATGTTCCACCACGGCACCTGCGCTGCCGCGGTGACGACCCGTTCGCTGGTCGAGTGCAGCCACGGCAGTTGCACGAGGCCGATGGCGAGCCGGAACGCCAGCGCCGCGTAGCCGACGGCGATGCCGATGACGATGGCCAGTCCCCAGACCAGCAATTGACGGTCGTCGATGAGTTCGCGCAGATTGCGCCGCATGCGTTCGGTGAACGCGGCGCGAATGCCGGCCATGAGCCCCGTCGGGCCGTCGCCGGCAGGTGTGGTTGATGGGCTGTGCGCTGCGGTCCCGTCGGCGGAACGTCGATCGGGTTCGTCGGATCTACTCGCCATCCACGCTCGGCTTTCGCGTTCTGAAAGTCGCCCAGACAGCCGCTCTCACATCCGAGTAACACCGCTCCGGGTATGCCTGCGTTCCCGGTTCACCCGCCCAACTTCGGTCCATGACGCGATGATAGGCTTCCCGCGGACGACGATCCGCGCGACAGTCTGCGGAGCGGTCATCCCGGTGTGAGTAACGCGCTGCAACACGCGTTACAGTGCATCGCCAAATAGAGTAGCGTCAGCCGGGTTGATCCAGCAAAGTCCGATGCGTGATTCGATGGGTGCGGCGCGTTTCCGGCGGTCCCGTGTGGCCTCGAGGTCACGAATGGCCAAAAATGCGGCAGCCGCGGGGGCGTTCGCGGCGCTGGCCAGGCGAGGAGGCGACGAGCTTTGAACAGTCTCGTGATGTGGATCGGAGCGCTGCTCGTCGCGGTCCTCGTGACACTGTTCGCGGTGCCGATGTTCATCGACTGGAACGGCTACCGCGGCGTGTTCGAGGAACAGGCGTCGCGTGTGCTCGGCCGCGACGTGCGCGTCGGCGGTGCGGTCAACCTGCGGCTGCTGCCGACACCCTATCTGCGCTTCGAGAAGCTGCGCATCGCCGATACGACGGGCGGCACGGGGGAACCGCTGTTCCGCGCCGAGACGTTCACACTGTGGCTGTCGGTGCCGCCGCTGCTGCGCGGCGACATCCAGGTCCGGCACATGGAGCTCGACAAGCCGGTTCTC
>JBKBNR010000031.1:0-2364 GCA_046295315.1 Hyphomicrobiaceae bacterium | reverse complement strand
CCAGGTGCGCTCGGTCCTCACGGACTACCGACCGGAGTGGAGCCACCAGGACGTCACGGCTCCGATCTACGAACGCTCACGGGGGTGGGACCCCGTCGCCCGCATGCAGCACCTGGATCTGTTCACATGGCTGCGCGGCGACATCCTGGTCGGGCAAATGGAGCTCGACAAGCCGTTTCTCAATCTCGCCGTCGACGGCGAGGGCATCGGCAACTGGTCGAGCCTGTCGCTGCGCAGCGAGCGGCTCCCGTTCGTCCCACAGAACATTGCGTTGCAGAGGGTCGATATCGTCGATGGCAGCGTCACCTTCCGCGGCGCCGATGCGAACGACATCTTCCGCATCGATGCCGTCGCCGGCGAACTCGCAGCGGACGCCCTCAACGGTCCCTACCGGTTCGCTGGCACCGCCGATTGGGACGGCACGGCGCGTGAGGTGCGACTGGCGACCGGCAAGGCCGGCAGCGATGGTGAGTTGCGGTTCAAGGCGTCGGTTCGGCCGAAAGAGGCGACGGGCATCGTCGCGCAATTCGACGGCAGCGTCCGCGACCTGCAGGGCAAGGTGCGAATGGAGGCGGCACTCGGCCTCGTGGTGCCACTGCCCGAGCTTCCCGCGGCGCCGGTCACGGTGGCAGCACCGGTCCCCGCGGCGCCCGCAGGCAAGGCGGCGGCGAAGGCTGCCGTCAGTCTCGACATCAAGGGCAAGCTCGTCGCCGACGCGGTGCGCTTGGCCGCCACGGAACTGGTCGCCAGCATCGAGAATGTCGGGCAGCCGCAGTTGCTCGCAGGCGATGCCGCGATCGTCTGGGGCGAGCTGCCGCGCCTCGAGTTCAATGTCTCGTCGCATGGGCTCGATCTCGCCCGGCTGGCGCCGGCCACATCGGGCCGCGCTTCGCCGGTCGCGACGCTGGCGGCGCTGACCCGTGGCCTCGCGGGCGTTCTGCCCTCGACGGTCGCCATGAGCGGTACGGTCGGGGTCGAGCAGTTGACGCTCGGTGGCGAATCCGTTGGCGGGCTCGACATCGCATTGACCCGCGCCAAAGGCGAACCGCTCGTCGCCGTCGAAAGGTTCATCGCGGCGTTGCCCGCCGGAGCCCGCGTCGCCATTGACGGCCGCCTTGCCACGACCACCGACGACCTCGGTTTGCAAGGACGACTGACCGTCGCCGGCCCGTCGCTGGCGCGGCTGGCCAAGTGGGCGGCAGCGGGGGCGGCTTTCGGGGTGCTGGCGCCGGAGGGTGCGTTCGCGCTCGATGCAGCGGTCGGTATCGATCGCGAGGCTTTCACCCTGCGCGACGCGCGCGGCCGCCTGGCGGGTCACGCCATGTCGGGGGCGCTGTCGTGGCCACTGGCGGGCGCGGCGCCCTTGAGTGTCGCCATCGACGCGGAATCGCTCGAAAGCAACTGGCTGTTCGAAGGCGGCCTGACGCGCGACGGGCTGACGACGTGGCTCGACCGGCTGGCGGCGCGGCCAGGCGGCGCGAACGCCAGCGGCAAGGTAGCGCTCGATCGCGATCTCTCGGTGCAGTTGCGCACCGCGTCCCTGCATGGTCCCGATCGCACGCTGGAAGATGTGGATGTCGCGATCTCGGTGCGCAGTGGCGTGCTGTCGTTCGAGCGGCTGGCGTTCCGCGACGGCGACGCACTGACGGTCGATCTCGCCGGGCGTTTGGCCACTTCGGCCGACGCGGCTGACGACGGCGGCCCCGGGTTCCTGCGCGGCCACGTCGCGGCGGCCACGGCCTCTGCGTTCACCGATTTTCTGGCGATGGCCGGATACGAGGCCGACGATCGCGCCCGTCGCTTCGCGGCGCTTGCGCCGCTGCGGCTGGCGACCAACGCCAAGCTCGGAGCGCGCCTTCCCGGGTCACTCGATGCGCGCATCGACGGTCTGGTGGGGGGCGGCCGGCTGAGTGTCGGCATCAGCCTCGATTCGCTTCCGGGGCGCGTTGCCGACAAATCAGCGACAGCCTCGTGGCGCACCGCGCCCGCCGAAATCACCATCGCGGCGAGCGATGCGCCGGTGGTCGAGTTGCTGGCCCTGCTGACGGGGCGCGCGGCGCCGTCAACACCGCAAGAGGCTGCCGGGCAGCGGCTGCGGGCCAACGCGGCACTGAAAGCGGTCGGCACTCCGGCCAGCGCCATGATCGTCGACAGCGTCGTCACCGCGCCGGGGCTGTCGCTCGCCTACAACGGTAACGCCCGCATCGGCGAAACCGGGCGCACGGACGTGACGGGCACGCTCGAAGTGGCCGCCGACCGTCTGGGCGACGTGCTGGCCATCGCCGGGCTGGCGGGTGGTGGCAGAGGGCTTGATCAGGCGCTGACCGGAACCGTCGGCATGGCGTCGGCGGATGATGGCACATT
>JBKBNR010000030.1:0-14390 GCA_046295315.1 Hyphomicrobiaceae bacterium | reverse complement strand
GCGGCGGTTCGGGTGACTACGTACTCGATGGTGGCGACGGCAACGATCTGCTGGACGGCAACTCGGGCAACGACGTCCTGTTCGGCTGCGCGGGTAACGACAAGTTGTTTGGCGGCTCTGGCAACGACAAGATCAGCGACGGCGACGGCGATGACTTCGTCGACGGTGGTTCGGGTGACGACTACGTGCGCGCGGGCGAAGGCAACGACGTCTATGACGGTAAGTCGGGCTTCGACACACTCGACTTCTCGGATGCCAAGGGCGGCATGTCTATCGACATGAGCAAGGGCACCGCTTTCGGCATGGGCAAGGACACGTTCCGCGGCTTTGAGAAGGTCGTTGGATCGAGCCATGACGACGACATCAAGGGCGATAAGCGCGCCAACGTGATCTTTGGCGGCGACGGCGACGACACGATCCGCGGCATGGGCGGTGCCGACATCCTCTCGGGTGGCGCCGGCAAGGACACGTTCGTCTGGTTGGCGAAGGATGTCGTCGATCCGGCGACGGGCAAGCACCTTGGCGTCGATCTCATTACCGACCTCGAGAAGGGCGACGTTATCGACCTGCATCACATGTTGAAGGGTCAGTCGTTCGACGACGCGGTGAAGATTTCGGACGGCAAGGACGGCGCGACGATCGCGGTCAAGATCGGCGATGCCTATGTCGATGTGGTGACGGTTGCGGGCTGGACGGCGGACGATCTCAGCCACAGCGGCTCCATCCTCACCTGATGCCGACGGCAGCGGCGCCAGGCTGGCACTGGCCGATGGAAAACGAACCGAAGGGGAGCGGCAATGCCGCTCCCCTTTTCGTTATGTTCTGTTTCGCAAAGGCTTTCACGGTGATCTGAAATATCTGAATTGCCGCGCATTTGATGGACTTGTCGAGATGGTTTCCGGTGAGTAATAGAAAATCGCTGAATTCGTGCCGGGACGGCACATTTTACCAATGTAGATCGAATTTTATGTTGTTTTTTCGATGATTTTCGCTTGCTAGTGAAAGGCGGCTTCATTCGGGATTGATAAGTTTCGAACATGGGCGCGGCAATGTGTCGAGAATTGGACCCGAGTTTTTGACAACACCGCACCAAAAACCAGCTTGCTGGCGTTACTGGGCGTCAGCGCAAAGTCGAGAAGGTTGGCAAACTCATGGCGTATTTTCCTGGCACCGAACAAGCAGACACCATCTTCGGGACGACCCTGCAAGACCAAATCATCGGTCTCGGGGGCAATGACGTGATCGACGCCGGTGATGGCGACGATCTGGTGCGCGGCGGAGCCGGTAACGATTTGATCCGCGGCGGGGCGGGACATGACATTCTTCACGGAGATGCCGGGGACGACATCCTGTACGGCGGCGACGGCAATGACCTGATCTACGGCAACGACGGCAACGATCAGGTGAACGGCGACGCCGGCAATGACGTTCTCTATGGCGGCCGCGGCAATGATTCGATCAGCGGCGGTGCCGGGCACGATCAGATCTACGCCGGGTCGGAGGATGATTTCGTCCGTGGCAACGCCGGTGACGATTTCGTCAGTGGTGGCGAGGGCAACGATCGCATTTTCGGCGATACGGGTAATGACGAACTCTACGGCGACAGCGGCAACGACACGATAAATGGCGGTGAAGGCAACGATGTGATCTTCGGCGGCACCGGCAACGACACGCTGGCCGGCGACGCGGGCAATGACTACGTCGACGGTGGCTCGGGCGATGATACGATCCGCGCCGGCGCGGGCAGCGACACGTATGTCGGCGGCGCCGGATTCGATACGCTCGATTTCAGCGGATTGCGCAATGAAGGCGTGTTCCTCGATGTCAGCACCGGTAACGCCTATCACGGCAACGATGTCGACACGATCAATGGTTTCGAGCGGTTCATCGGCACCAGTTTCGACGATACGATGATCGGAAACTCGCAAGCTAATATCTTCGACGGTGGCAGCGGGGACGATTTCATCCGCGGCAAGGGCGGCGCCGATACGCTGACCGGCGGTCAGGGACGCGACATCTTCGTCTACTTCGGCAAGGACATCGTCGACGGTGGTGTACACCAGGGTGTCGACATCATCACCGACTACTCGGCAGCCGACGCGATCGACATCAGCGAAATCACCAAGTTCCGCGTCGAGACGATCAGCGACGTGGCACGCCTCACGATCGTCGGCAGCGACACTATGCTGTCGGTGATGGTCGATGGTGCATTCCGCGAGGTCGCGCTTCTCAAGGGCTTCCAGGGTGAAGACATCGACGCGTATGCCAGCGACGGCATGTTCCTTTTCTGACCGGCGCGGCAGCGATGCGGCGGGAACGGTGTCCGGGCGGACCGTTCCTGCCGCCTCGATTTCGAGGCCATCGGCAGCAATTCGCAGTTCGCTAAAATTTGCAGCGCCGATTGCTCAAAATCTTAGCGGGCATCGGGTCAGTCTGGCGTGATGACGACGCGCGGTCGGAGCCGCGTCAACGTCGCCTACTCGAGACGGAAAACGGGAATCGACATGGCAGTCGCAACGACGATCATAGGCACCGAGGCCGCAGATACTCTGGTTGGTACGTCGCTGCAGGATCGAATCCTCGGCAAGGGCGGTAACGACGTCGTCACCGGCGGTGACGGCGACGACATCATCGGCGGTGGCTTCGGCAACGACCTCATTCGCGGCGGCAACGGCGACGACATCATTCGCGGCAACGATGGCGACGACCGTCTTTACGGCGATGCCGGCAGCGATACGATCTACGGCGGCAAGGGCAACGACCTGGCCGTGGGCGACGCAGGCGACGACATCATCTATCTCAATAGCGGCAATGACGGCGCTTACGGCGGTGGCGGCAACGATATCATCTACGGCCATTCCGGCAACGATACGCTGTATGGCGACGGTGGCGACGACCGTCTCTACGGTGGCTCCGGAAACGACAAACTCTACGGTGGCGCCGGCCACGATGTTCTGCACGGCGGTAGCGGCAACGATCTGCTCGATGGTGGCGACGGCAACGACATTCTGAACGGAGGTAGCGGCGACGATGTGCTGATCGGCGGCGCTGGCAACGACACGCTCGACGGCGGTAGCGGCAACGATCTGCTCGACGGTGGCGAGGGCAACGACGTCCTTAAAGGAGGGAGTGGCAACGATGTGCTCCTCGGCGGTGCTGGCCACGACATACTCGACGGTGGCAGCGGTAACGATCGGCTCGACGGCGGCGATGGCGACGACACGGTCAACGGCGGCGACGGCAACGACCTCGTGATCGCCAGCCGCGGCGACGATACGATGAGTGGCGGCTCTGGTTTCGACACGCTCGATTACTCCGTCGCCAATGCTGCGATCACCATGGACATCGGCAAGGGCACTGCAACGGGCTTCGGCAGCGACACGTTCACGGGCTTCGAAGCCTATGTCGCATCGGCGTTCGACGACTGGATTCTCGGCAGCTCGCGTGACGACTTCATCAATGGCGGTGCGGGCGACGATGTGATCCGTGGCGGCAGCGGCTCGGACCATCTGACGGGCGGTTCCGGCAACGACACGTTCGTGTACCTGAAGAAGGATCTGGCAAACGGTACTCTCGATACCATCACCGATTTCGGCCATGGTGACCGGCTGGATCTCCGTGATGTGCTGAAGTCGGCGAAATACGACCATATCGGCGACGTCGTATCCGTCACGGAGACGGCGCAAGGCTCGACTCTGTCGGTGATGATGGGCGGCAATTGGATGGCCGTCGCGCTCCTCGAAGGCGTGACGGGCGTCGACGCGGCGTCGCTCTTCGCCGACGGCGCCATACTCGCTTGAGAGATCAAAACCCAGAGTTCGCTTACGATCGGTAAGGGATTTCTAAATACACTGCGCTGCGATCGATGAAGTAGCCGGAGTTGCGTAACATGGCAGTTATACAAGGTACGAGCGGTGTCGATACACTTGTCGGGACAGCCGGTAACGACACCATGGAAGGTGGCGCCGGCAACGATCGCCTGAACGGCGGTGACGGCAACGATGTCATGTACGGCGGCGACGGCAACGACTACGTCTACGGCGACCGCGGCGACGACATCCTCTTCGGTGGTGCTGGCAACGATACGCTGGTGGGCGACGCTGGCAACGATGTCATCTTCGGCGAGGACGGCAACGACGGCATATTCGGTGGCGGCGGTAATGATGTCATCGACGGTGGTAACGGTAACGACACCATTTACGGTGATGGCGGCAACGACGTCATCGACGGTGGTACAGGCGACGATAGGCTCTACGGTGGCACCGGCAACGATCGCCTGAATGGCGGAGCCGGCAACGACATCGTGGACGGCGGAAGCGGCGACGATGTACTCGTCTATCAGTTCGGCTCAGGTGTCGATCAGTTGATCGGCAATTCAGGCCGCGACACGCTCGAGTTGTCGCTGTCGAGCGGAGACCTGGCGATGGTTCGTCAGGACATTCTGGAATTCGCGACCTGGCTCGACGGTCAGATCTCCAGTGCTGGCGGGCTCAACGCGCACGCAACGCGGACCAGCGGCGAAGCCTTCACGTTCGAGTCGATGGGGCTGACGGTCCAGGCCATCGAAGGAATCACCATCGTCGTCGACGGTGAAGTCGTTGCGATCGAGTCGCTGATGAATGCGGCCCCCGTGGTGGCCGTGCAGCAGGCCGTCGCGACCAACGAGGATGTCGCGGTCAGCGGTGTCGTCCAGGCGAGTGACGCGGACGGCGATGCGCTCTTGTTCGCGGTCGCGCAAGGGCCGGCCAACGGCACTCTCAGCCTCGATGTCGAAACCGGCGCGTTCACCTACACGCCGAATGAAAACTACGCCGGGTCTGACAGCTTCGAGATCACCGTCACCGATCCGAGCGGAGCCTCTGCAACGCAGCGTGTCGACGTGGCAGTCGCAGCCGTCGCGGATGCTCCACGATTGACTGTTTCGTCCAATGTCATCACGCTGGCTGAAAGCGCTTCCGCTTCGTCGTCGCTTGTCGGCTCGCTGCTCGGCACGGTGACGAACGTCGTCAACAGCGCCAAGAATCTTCTGACCGGCACGTCAGCAGGTGAAACCATCTACGGTACGGGCGGCAATGACGTCATCAACGGTGGTGGCGGTGCCGATACCATATACGGTGACGGCAATCCCAATTCGTCGCTGACAGCGTCGCTCGAAATCAACGCGGCGCTGGCCGATGCCGACGGCTCCGAAACGCTGTCGATCACCATTTCAGGCGTGCCGGAAAGCGC
The DNA here is from genome assembly GCA_046295315.1 of Hyphomicrobiaceae bacterium. Lineage (GTDB taxonomy): Bacteria > Pseudomonadota > Alphaproteobacteria > Rhizobiales > Hyphomicrobiaceae > JAEUMD01. Next base: position 9,161 of record JBKBNR010000030.1, on the reverse strand, counting down.
GACGCTTTCCGCCGGCAGCAACGCTGGCAACGGCACATGGAGGCTGCAGCCCGGTGATCTCAACGGGCTCACCCTCACTCTCGCCAGCCCACAAGATGTGACGCTTACCGTGACGGCCACGGCTCATGAGGCCGGCGGTGCAACGGCGAGTGTCAGCGAGACGATCAGTCTGGCAATGGGCGGTGGCGACGACATCATCGCGGGTGGCACCGGTAACGATCGCATTCATGGCGGAGCCGGCACCGATCTACTCGACTACAGCGGAGCTGGCGGCGCCGTCTCGGTCTATCTCGGCAACGGCTTCGCAGTCGGCGGCGACGGCTACGACACGTTCACCGGCATGGAGGGCATCATCGGTTCGCGTCACAGCGACGCCCTCTACGGCGACAGCGGCGACAACATCATCCTCGCAGGTGACGGGCACGACGCCGTTTACGGCGGCAGCGGCAACGACATGATCGACGGCGGCAACGGCAACGATGCGCTCTACGGCGAAGCCGGCGACGATCTCGTCACCGACGGCGCTGGCCGCGACGACGTCTACGGTGGCGCCGGCAATGACCGTATCGTCGTCGCCGATGATCGCGACAGCGACTATTTCAACGGCGGCAGCGGCAACGATACCATCGACTTCTCGAACGCCAGCAATGGCGTCGAGGTCGATCTCGGCAACGGCCAGATTCGCGGTACGGGTAGCGACCGGGTCTACGAAGTGGAGAACATCATCGGTTCGGCCCACGCCGACCAACTGACAGGCGACAGCGGCGTCAACGTCATCGTCGGCGGTGGCGGCAACGATCGCATCAACGGTCAGCGCGGGGCGGATATCCTCACCGGTGGCGCTGGCGATGATACGTTCGTGTATCATCGCAACGACATCATCTCGGGCAAGACGCACTACGGCGTCGACCGCATCACCGACTTCGGCGCCGGCGACCGGCTGGACTTCGACGGTCTGTTCTCGACGAGCGACGCCCGTACGCTTCTCGAGCATGTGCGGGTTATCGAGACCGATGCCGGCTCGTTGATCCGTGCCGATCTCGGTGGAAGCACCGGCTTTGTCGACGTCGCGCTCCTCGAAGGCGTCTACGGCCTCGATCTCGAACACTTGATCGAGACGGGACAGATCACGGTGTGATGTGGCTTCGGCCTCTTTATGATCGAGGGCCTGCGGCAGCCGCCGCGGGCCTTTTTCTTTGCCCGGACCGTCATACTGTTCTCTACAATTAGTCCTTCTTTCAACTTGGTTTGCTAACCCTCTTCTCAAGGCTGCTGGAGTATCCGGCAGCGCGCAGGCGATCGGCCCCGTCATGACGAGCGGAACCGCCGATCGCGGCTTCGCACGAGGAAAGTCTGTAATGCGTACCTCGAGACGGCTGCTGAAGCAGGTCCGCGCCGCGCTGGCGACGGCGTTCTTCTTCAGCGGCTTCATCAACATTCTCATGCTCGCGACGCCGCTCTACACCTTGCAGGTGTTCGAGGCTGTGGTGCCGCTCGGCAGCATCGAAACGCTGATCATTCTGACGGTGATTACCGGTGCCGCCATCATCGCGCTGGCGCTTATCGAGATCGTGCGCGACATGGTGCTGATGCGCGCCGGGTTGTGGCTCGATCACTGCCTCGGCGAGCACATGCTGGAGAACGGCATCAAGCTCGGAATGCCCGGACACGAGTTGCGCATGGATGCCCGCGCGCTCGATACGGTGCGCGGATTTCTTACCAGTCAGGCCGTGACGCCGTTTTTCGACGGGCCGTGGGTCCCGATTTTTCTCGTCGCCTTGACGCTGCTGCATCCGATGATTGGTCTGGTCGCTACGGTTTCGGCGGGCTTGCTGTTCGTCGCGGCGCTGCTGCAGATGTATTCGACCGATACCCTGCAGAAGGAAACCGGCGAAGCGCACGAGCGCGCCAGTCACTGGTTCCGGCTGGTCACGGGCAATGCACAGACGGCTGGTGCGCTGGGACTGGCGGACGGTGCCGCCGAGCGTTGGGAAGCAACCAACCGCGCTCACATCGCGGGTCAATACTCGATCGGCAAGCGGACCAGCTTCGTCAAGGCGATGGCGCGGACGGTGCGCATCGGATCGCAGATCGCGATCTACGGCATCGGCGCATGGCTGGTCATCCACGAGCAGATTTCCCCTGGTGCGCTGGTTGCCTCCGCGATCCTGCTGGCCCGTGCGCTGGCTCCGCTCGAGCAACTCGTCGGTGCCATCAAGCCGGCAACCGCTGCACTGCGGGCCTATCGTCGGCTGAAAGCGCTGGCGCCGGATTTCCCGGTCGCAGCGGTGGCCGATATGCATGTGCGCCTGGAGGGTCGCATCAAACTGGCCGATGTCGCGGTCATGCTCCCCGGTCGCCGCATCGCGGCGTTACGCGGCGCCAGCATCGAGATCGCACCGGGTGAGTCGATCGGCATCGTTGGCCCGAACGGCTCCGGCAAATCGACATTGGCCGCCGTTATCGCCGGTGCCTTGCACCCAGGCGCCGGCACCGCGGATCTCGACGGGTTACCGATCACGCGGTGGCAGCGTAGCGCGTTGCGGCCTCCGATCGGCTATCTCCCCGATGATCCGTTCCTGGTCGAAGGAACGGTGCACGAGAACATCGTGCGTTTCGCCGATGCCAGCCTGATGGCTGCAGCGGCCGCCGCGATCGCCGCCGGTGTGCACGAGCGCCTGCAAGCGCTGCCGAAGGGTTACGAAACAGACGTCGGACCCAACGGTTGCTGGCTATCGCTCAGCGAGCGACGCGCGGTCGCCATGGCCCGCGCCCTGCAAGGGGCTCCACGCATACTCGTGCTCGACGAGCCCGAGGTCGGTTTGGACGGAGCGGCTCTCCGCAGCCTGATCCGTGCGCTCGAGGAGCAGCGCGCCGCTGGCGTCTCGCTCGTCATCGCAACACAGGATCCGCGCCTGCTGAAGCTGGTCGATCGCATCGCCGTCATGTCCGCTGGAACCATCGCAAAGGTTACGACGGTCGAGCAGATGGGTGGCGCTGGCGCGGTGCTGCGGCCGGTCGCATCGATGGCCGCGGCGGTGCACGACACGGGACCGGGCGTCGCCATGGCGACAAGCAACTGAGAAAAGGCAATACCGATATGGGTATGCGATTTGCCGACGATCGACTGTCCGCGCGCTTTCCGAAGCTCGACATACGCGGGCCCGTGCTGATGGGGCTGGCGGTGGTGGTTGGTTTCTTCGGTTTCGGCATCGGGACGGCATCACTGGCGCCGATCGAGAAAGGCGTCGGCATGCCGGGCACCATCATCGTGGAAAGCCGCGTCAAGCCTGTACAACACGAGCGCGGCGGCACCATCGGTCGCGTGAACGTACGCGAAGGACAGCGCGTCGAGGCAGGCGATGTGGTCTTCGTCCTCGACACGACATCGCTGATCGAGCAGACGACGGCGCTGCGGGTGCAGGCAGAAGCTGCCGAACGGCAACTGTTGCTGGCCAAGCAGGAAGCCGAGACGATGGTCGATCTGCTGGAGCGCAAGCTTGCGGCGCGACCGCGCGTTTTCGCGCTTCAAAGGCAGGTCGCCGAAATCGAGAAGGAGGCGGCCGGCATCGCGGCACGGCTCGCGGCAGCGGAAGAGGAGCTGAAGCGCAGCGAAGTGCGCGCACCTGTTTCGGGGCGGGTGCTGTCGCTCGCTGTCAGCGGCCAGGGTGGTGTCATTCAACCCGGTCAGACACTGGCCGAGATCGTTCCTGACGACGACCGATTGGTGATCGAAGGACGATTGGCGCCGAACCAGATCGAGAACGTGCGGCCGGGAATGCCAGCGAAGGTTTGGCTGACCGCACTGAGCTGGCGCGAGCAGCGGCCGCTCGCAGCGCGACTGGCATGGGTTTCGGCAGACAGCGTCGAGGACAAGCGCACCGGTGCGCCCTACTTCGTCGCTCGCGTCGAACTGGAAGAAACGCGCAACAAGCTTGCAGAGCGCCTGTCTCTCCAGGCGGGCATGCGCAGCGAGGTGCTGCTGCTGACCGGCGAGCGGACGCTGCTCGATCAGTTGGTCGATCCGCTACTGCGCAACATCAATCGCGCGTTTCGCGGTTAGACCCTGCGGTCCGATCTGATCGATCGTTTCGTCGCGAGGCGGCGATCAACGCGCTATTCATCATGTTTGCGTGCGAACCTTCGCGTTCGTCAATCTTAACAGGCGATCCAGCGATTGCTTGTAACGTCGAACGGCACGAAGGCGACGGCATCGCGACCTCGCAGAACCGACCTGAGAAGCTATCTCGATCTCACGTTTCGGTGCCTCCGCAGGTCGCCGCTTGCTTCAACTCTCCGGGCGAAAACAGTGGCCGATGTCCGGCCCGAACACTCAAGGTAGCTCGATGTCATCGAAGACCTCGGTCGATACGATCATGAAAGTCGCGGGCGGTGGCGCGGTTGCGCTGTGCGCGGTCTATGCCATCGCGGCGCATGTGTTGAACGACGACGTCACGCCCGGGTGCATGGCGAATTACGAACTCGCCGCCACCTTCGATCTTCACTCGACGTATGGTGCGCCCCTTTCACCGATCGAGTTGCAAGCCCGCGCCGGTATCGGTGAAGTGGGTCTGATGCAGAACGCGCGGGTGGTGGAGGTTTCCGGCGGCCCGACGCCACTCGCTCTCGACGTCTCGTTGGCGCGTGTCCGCTCGGAAGATCCGTCTGTCGCCACGGCGTCGGGGATCGATTTCGTCTGGCGGCCATCTGCACTGACGGCGGCGCGATCGGCTTGCCTGCGTTACAGCGTGTTCGTGCCCGACGCTTTCGAGTGGGGTCCGGGCGGGTACCTGCCGGGTTTGTTCGGCAATGACAACAGCGGCAGAGGTGTCGATCCGAACGCCGCGCCGTTGCGGCTCAGGACGCGCTGGCATCGCGACGGTCTGGCTGAACTGCATGCGCGCGCGCCGGTGATCACGTCGGCGAACGGACGAGTGTTCGCGGCGCGCGACAAGCGGCTTCGTCGCGGCCAGTGGAGCACCATCGAGCAGGAACTTGTTTTGAACGGGCCGTCGGTTGCCGACGGGTCGATCAAGCTTTGGCTGAACGGTGAACTTATTCTCAACGAACGCCGCGTCGAACTTGCCGGATCCGATCCGTTGACGATCGACGGTGTGCTGGCAGCGGTCAGCCACTTCAGCGCGCCGAGAGGCGGGGCCCCCACCGACGCGCTGCGGCTGCAACTTTCACCGCTGGAACTGGCGTGGCGATGACCCGGGCCCGACATCGGCAATCCGAAAGCGCAGTCTGATCTTCCGGTCTCAGGAGAGAGCAAAACCGTTACCGTGAACATCTGAGAATGGATCGCGACACCGGCAGGACCGCAACCTGAGCCGCTGCCCCTGCGGACGCCCGTGACCATGGACCGTGGATCGGAACTGAAACGTGCGACTTCACGTCGGCGCTGGCCAATCCAAGGCAAGCTGTTCGCCAGGGCATGAGGCCGGCACGGCGACCGCCGTAACGCCCTTACGAGGCGCTGCGGCTATCATCGAAGCCGCCTTTGTTGCCCTTGACCGGTCGGGATCAGACACATAAAAGCAGGCGGGCAGATGAAGCGGATGGGCGTTTGCCGCCTGACGCTTGCTCTGGCCGCTGGCACCTTGCCAGGGTGGCCGGACGCATCCGGTCGAGATGCGCGAGGGGCGGGTAGCTCAGTGGTAGAGCATCTGACTTTTAATCAGATGGTCGAGGGTTCGATCCCCTCCCCGCTCACCAACAATATCAAGTAGTTGATCGCTTATCATCAGATTGCGGGGGTAATCCTGTGACGACCGGGCGAACACCGGGGTGGGGATCTGCTCCGTCTGCGCTGCGAATCTCTCGCTCCCGGCGATGTGCGGCTCAGTGCGCACGTCTAGGAACGCAGCCGTCCGGCCGAGACCGCCAGGGCCCGGGGCACGATCGCTCGGTGCACAGGGGCCCTCACCCGACCGGAAGCGGGAGAAGCGCTCGTCCCGCGCAGCATCTGTTGGGGCACATGACCACCGCTCAGCCAACTCGGCCGATGGCGACCCGGGTGCACGAGCCCGAACGTCAGCGACGGACACGGGCGGACGCTGCGGCGCCACCGAGCGTGGCCAGCCGTCCCGTGGCCGTCCATCGCCGCCGTCGGCGTTGCCGCGAGGATAAATTCGATAGGGCCGGCGGTTTGAAACCTCTCGTCGCGTCGAAGGCGCACGAGCATTGCATGCCACGCGCGGCTCGCCCTGCCATGGAAACGGAGTCATGAAAGCGAAGTACTTCGCACTTACCCACAAGGCTTGAGCCAAGTGAAAAGCACGTCGCGTGGTCGAGGTCGCCATGGAACTGGTGAAGTCGCTTAGCGGGTTGCGCGGCACCCTCGCTGGTGTCGTCATGGCGTCGGCCGTGATCGCCACCGCGACACCTCTCCTCGTGACGACTGCCGCCTCGGCCGGCTTGGCCGGCGACGGCTACGCCAGTCTTGAAGAACGCATCGCGGCACTCGAGCCGACGATGGCGCGCGGGGCCGGCCGCACCTTGGCGTTGACGATCGCCGGACAAATCAATTCGGCAGTCATGGTTTGGGACGACGGAGGCGAACGCGACGCCTACGTCGTCGGCAACAAGAACGACCAGTCGAACATCTCTTTCACAGGTGATGCCAGGATTTCGCAGGATCTCCAGGCCGGCTACACCGTCACCATTCGCCTGCGCGATAACCTGTCCGACGGGGTTGACCAGAGCAGCGACGACGGTGGACTGGGCTTCGTCGTCTGGGAGAGCTATTGGTTCATGGCCAGCGAGCGTTATGGCCGGCTCGCCGTCGGCCAGTCGTCGCGCGTTTCGGACACCGCGCCCGAAATCGACTTGTCGCAAACTGCCGTTCCGGGCCACGTCGGATCGCAGGATATGGGCGGTCACCTTGCCCTGCGGCTGCGGACAGGCGACTTGGCCGGCGTAAAGCTGGGCGACGTCTACGATCACTTCAACGGCGATACGGCAAACGTCGTGCGCTACGATGCGCCGGCGGTCGGCGGGTTCATCGTGTCGGCCAGTTATGGCGAAGACGACATCTGGGATGTCGGCGGCAAGTATTCAGCGGAATTCTCGGGCTTCAGGCTCGGCGCCGCGGTCGCCTACTCGCACGCGACGGATCCGAGCGGTCTCGATGGGTCCGGCGATGTCGCGCACAAGACCTGGGTCGGTTCGGCCTCCATCGTGCACGAGCTTTCAGGTCTCAACGCGGTCTTAGCTGCCGGCAATCGACATTACGACAAGCCGGTCGACGATCAGGGCCTCGGCATTCTGCGCAAGCCTGCGGATTCGAGCTTCGTTTACGCCAAGCTCGGCTGGCTGGCGGAGCTCGGCAGTCTCGGCCCGACGGCCTTCTACGGTGAGTGGGGCCAATTTCGCGACTTCATCTCTGCAACGGAGGATTTCTCCCCCGCCGACGTCGGCTCCGGCGCGGCGCGCTTCACCGGCAATACCGCTGAATTCTGGGGTGTGGGAGTCGTCCAGCACATCGAAGCTGCCGCCATGCAGATCTACCTCGGCTTCCGCCATCACGATTTCGGCTTCGATCTCGTCGATGGCGTCGGCAACGCCGTCGCTTCGCCCGGCGTTGAGAGCCTCCGGTTGGTCGTGTTGGGTACGAAGATCTCGTTCTGATACAAGCAAGTCTGACGCCGGGCCGAGCGGCGCGGCAATGGATTTGCGCTGCGCACCCTCGTGATTGTGCTCGCCAGGCGATTGCGTCCGTACTCGGCACGGCCTGCTGTGCTCGGTTCGGCGCCCAACGTTGCGATACCGAGCGGCGTCGACCGATCCTCTCGATACCGGTGGTGTAACTCCTGATCCGAGCGTCTCGGACGGCGCTGGACGCAACTATTGCGCCGACACTGTTTTGGCCGGCTTTGCGAGTGAGTTCTCGGGCTTCTTCGCCACCGGCGTCTTGCGCTTTGCCGCCGTTGCTGGCGGGCTTGCCGGGTTATCGCCGCCGCCTAAGCTGAACAGCGAGAACAGCGGCGCACCCTCACTCACTCCGCCGGTGTAGGTCTTCATTACGCGCACTTTCGTGCCGACCTTGGCGATAGAGGCGAGGTGCACGATATGTTCGTTGGTAAGCCGGAAGCAGCCCGATGAGTTCGCGCGCCCGACGGTACGGTCGTTGTTGGTGCCGTGGATGCGATAGATGGTGCTGCCCAGATAGAGTGCACGCGCGCCCTGCGGGTTCTTCAATCCCCCCGACACCGTGATGGGCAAGCCGGGCACGCGCTTGTGCATCTCCGGTGGCGGCGTCCACGACGGCCATGCCGCAATACGGCTGATGCGCTCCGTGCCGGTCCAAGTGAACCCATCACGCCCGACGGAGATCGGATACTGGTACGCCTTCTTGTCGGGCAACACGTATAGAAGCCGGCGGTTGTCGGTGTCGACGATGATCGAACCCGGCTCCTCGTTCTGGTCCAGGTAGACGATCGGCGGTTCGGTCGGCTTGATGTCGGGCCGGTCACCACCGTCCATGAACCTCGGATAGATCACCGGGCCATAGGTCTTTCGCCGCTCGGCGCGCGCGGCCTCTTCCTGCTCCGCCTTCTGACGCAGATCGCTTTCGTAGACCGGACCGCGCGCGCGCCAGCCCGCGTGCGCGAGCCCAGCGCCGGGGGAGAACACGACGGCGGCGAGAACCGCCGATAGCGTGAAATTGCAGCGTCGCATGACGGTTACCTGAGGCTGAAGCCTGCTCGCATTCATGGCTCGGTCCCTACAACAAGTCCTGGCGGCGGGAACCGACGGCGCACCGTTCGTCCAGCCCTGCGGATCGGTTCGAGCGCCGAAGGCCGCGCATTCGATTTCGACGACCGGAGTATGCGTGTCATGACGACCGCGACAAGTTCGATGGTCGGCGCGAGCGCATCGTTTTCGTCGAGTGTGGCCCCGTTGCGCCAGCAGCGGGGTCTGCGACGTCGGGCATCACCGGTGGTGCATGGCCGGTGCTCGACGTGCTCGTATCGAGCGGACCGCCGAAGAAGCAGAACGGCAGCGGGCGGCTCTGCTTGACGGCAGCCCCCCTGAACGTCGCATCGGCGAGCGATCTCAGCAGATTGATGTTAGCAGCCGTGGGCGGCTTGCGCAGGGCGTGAGGGGCGCAGCGGCTAGTGTGATGACCGAGACGTCCGCTGCATACTTTTCAGCCA
>JBKBNR010000029.1:9228-14529 GCA_046295315.1 Hyphomicrobiaceae bacterium | reverse complement strand
CGCGCCTGCGGTTCGGCGAACTCGGTGGCGTTGAACGGTGCGGCCGGGGCCGGCGTCGCCGGTGCGCGATGCTGCGAGTCGTCGGCGCGGCTCATGCCGGAGGCGACGATCGACACCCGGATGGCATCGCCCAACGTGTCGTCGAACGTGGCGCCGACGATGATGTTGGCCTCGGGATCGACCTCCTGGCGAACGCGGCTGGCGGCTTCGTCGACCTCGTACAGCGTCATATCGTGACTGCCGGTGATCGACAGCAGCAACCCCCGCGCGCCGCGCAGCGTCACATCGTCGAGCAGCGGGTTGGCGATCGCCTCCTCGGCCGCGATGATGGCACGGCGATCCCCCGACGCCTCGCCCGTGCCCATCATCGCCGTGCCCATGCCCGAAAGGATCGTGCGGACGTCGGCGAAATCGAGATTGATCAGGCCGTCCTTGAGAATCAGATCGACGATGCAGGCGACGCCCGAATAGAGCACCTGATCCGCGAGCACGAACGCTTCGGCGAACGTCGTCCTCTCGTTGGCGATGCGAAACAGGTTCTGGTTGGGAATGACGATCAGCGTGTCGACGTGCTTGCGCAGTTCGGCGATGCCCGCTTCCGCCGTACGCTGCCGGCGGGTGCCTTCGAACATGAACGGCTTGGTGACGACGCCGACCGTGAGGATGCCCAGGGCACGCGCCACGCGCGCGATCACCGAGCACGCACCCGTGCCGGTGCCGCCCCCCATGCCCGCCGCGATGAACACCATGTGCGAGCCGGAAATCTGCGCGCGGATCTCGTCGATCGCTTCCTCGGCTGCGGCCTCGCCGATTTCGGGCTTCGAGCCGGCACCCAGGCCTTCGGTGAGATTGACGCCCAGTTGCAGGCGATGCTCCGCGCTCGATGCGGCAAGCGCCTGCGCGTCGGTATTGGCGACGACGAATTCGACCCCGGTCAGCCCCGCGGCGATCATATTGTTGACGGCGTTGCAGCCCGCGCCGCCGACACCGATGACCGTCAACCGCGGACGCAGGTCCGTCAGTGTCGGCAATTGCAGGTTGATACCCATGCGTCCCCTCGCCGAAACCCGGCAATATCTCGAAGTGCTGGCTCCGAACGCGACGCTTTTACTGGAACCCTTGTCTCAACCACTGCCCGACGCGTCCGATGTAGCTTCGCGCCAGCATGCCGTGTTCGCCGTGCACCGACATCAGGCCGTCGCCGGCCGTCACCGCCGCGACCATGCCGACCGCAGTGGAGAACGACGGCGTCGCGAGACCGCGCGGCAGTGCCGCTGCCCCGTCCGGACCCGACACGCGCACCCGCCGACCTATGCTGCTGGCGACAAACTCGCCGATGCCGACCAGTTGCGACGCACCGCCCGTCAAAACCACCCGATCGCCCGCGTAAACCGACATCCCGGCACGCTGCAAACGCTCTTCCACCAGACCGATGAGGCCAGCAACCCGCGGACGCAGAATGGCCGTGAGGTCAGCCCGCGTCGCCTGCCCTTCGATGCCGTCGGCTTCGCCAGCCAGCGGGTATGCGAACCCCTCGTGGGAATCGGAAGGCGCCGGAACGAGGCTACCATACAGGGCCTTGATTCGGTCGGCGTCCGCAAGTGGCGCCTGCAACCCCCGCGCGATATCGTACGTCATGTGGCCGCCGCCCACCGGTATCGTCTCGGCGTGGATGAAGCGATTGTCGGCAAACAGCGCGATGGACGTGACGCCGCCGCCGATGTCGACGACCGTGACACCGAGGCGGCGCTCCTCGACACTGGTTGCCGCCAGCGCGCTGGCGAACGGCGTCACCACCAGCCCGGCGACGCGCAGATAGCAGCGCTCGACCAGCAGCATCAGATTGCGGACCGGCGCATCGTCGGCCGTCACCGCGTGCAGATCGGCGGTGATGCGGCGCGCCGCGAGGCCGCGCGGATCGCCGCCCCCCGGAGCCCCATCGAGGCGTATGCCGACCCGGTTCATGTGAACCAGCATGCGGCCTTCGCGTTCGGCATAGGCGCGACCGCCGTCGAACACGCGGGCGAGATCGCCATCGCCGACGACGCCACTGGCGACATCGGCGTTGGCCGCGAAGACCTCCGATTTGAGCCTACCGCACGCAATCGAGACATAGACCTCGTCGAGATGCACGCCGGCCATGTGCTCGGCCTGATCGACCGCGGCGCGCACGGCCACCTCGGCCGTCTCGATATCGGTGATGACGCCGGCCTTGAGGCCGCTCGAACGCTGATGCCCGACGCCGAGGACGCGAAACGGCACGCTCATGCCGGCCAGGATCGACGGGCCCCGCGGATCGATCGCGACGATCAGACAGACGATCTTGGTGGTGCCGATGTCGAGCAGCCCCAACAGGCGCGCCGCATCCGTTCTGGGTGCGCGCATCATCGCACCCCTCCGGCCGGTTCGACCTCGATGAGCGCCACGGGATCGCGACGCGTGTCCGCGGCGGTGCGGGTGGCAGCGGACCGCACGGCGATGGCACGCCGTGACCGCAAGTCGATGACCTTCTCGCGTCCCTGCAGCAGGGTGGCGAGGGCGCTGTCACCGCCGAGGGCGGCGAGTGCCATCGCGGCCCCATCCGGCGGCAGCTCGATGCGTGTGCCGTTGGTGGTGTGGATACGCCAGCGGCGCCCGCCGACCCGCTCGGCACTGGCGAACTTGGCGGCCAGCGGTGGGTAACTGGCGACGAGCGTCAACACCAGTTCGGCTTCTGCGGCGGCGGCTTCGCCTTCGACGCGCGGCAGGTCCCTGACGGCGCCGGGCGTGATCGCCTGCAACACACGCCCCGATCGGTCGATCAACTGCTCGCGATGGTCGTGGCTCCAGACGGCGAAAGCCTTGCGCTCGACGATCCGCACATCGAGCCGGCCGGGAAACGTGCGGACGATCTCGGCGCGTTCGACCCAAGGCAGCCGTTCGATCTGCTCTCGCGCGGCGGCACCATCGAAGCCGAACAGGAAGCGTTGCCGCGTCAGATCGAGCGCGTCGAAGATGTCGCCGTCGGGCGTGAAGCGATGTCCGGTGACGGCGACCTGATCGATGCCGACACCCAGCCATTCGGCGGTGGCGGCGAGCGATGGCGCGAGGCTTTCGGTGGCGCGAAGGTGACGTGCGCCGTCGGTCAGGCCGATGAATACGGCGACGCCGAGCAGTGAGGCGGCGGGCAGCGCCAAGCGAAGCAACCGCTTGCGCAGGCGCCAGGTCAGCGGCTGGCGCGGCGGCCGCGCTTTCCGCGCCCGCACCCCGAAGCCGAACTCGCCCGCTACCTTCTGCAACTCGCATCCTCGACGATCCAGCGCACCAGTTCGCCGAACGACCAACCGGCGTGCGCCGCAAGCTCGGGCAGCAGCGACGTCGCCGTCATGCCCGGCTGCGTGTTGACTTCGAGACAGACCAGTTCGCCCGTGCCGCCCGGCGTGTCGTCGAAGCGGAAGTCCGCGCGGCTCACACCACGGCAGCCGAGCGCCTGATGCGCCATCAGCGTCAATTTCTGTACAGATTGGTAAATATTCGGTTGAATTTTTGCCGGCAGCTCGTGGCGCGAGCCGCCGGGCGCATATTTGGCGGTGAAATCGTAATAGGGCAGGTCGTCGCGCGGCACGATCTCGATGAGGTCGGTGACGAACTCGCCGATGACGCCACAGGTGAGTTCCCGCCCCGCCACATAGCGCTCGACCATCACGGTCGCATCCGGGTCGCCACCATCCAGCACCACCGCACCCGGCGCGTTGGCTCCCGCCCGGACGATGACGACGCCGACGCTGGAGCCTTCGTCCACGGGCTTCACCACATAGGGTGGCGCCATGATGTGGCTGAGAGCGGCTTCGCGCCGCGTCACGACATACGCTTCGGCGACCGGCACGCCAGCCGCCTTCATCACCGCCTTGGCGCGCTCCTTGTGCATGGCGAGCGCGGACGCCAGCACGCCCGAATGCGTATAAGGGATTTCGAGGTATTCGAGGATACCCTGCACCTCGCCGTCCTCGCCGTGACGGCCGTGCAGCGCATTGAAGCAGGCGTCGGGCTCGAGTTCCATGAGCCGGCCGGGAAGATCGCGCGCCACGTCGATGCGCGTTACGCGATAGCCCTCTGCTTCGAGCGCCTGAGCCACGGCGGCGCCCGATCGGAGCGAGACTTCGCGCTCGGCAGAGAGCCCCCCCATCAGCACGGCGACATGGTTGCGAGTGCGGGTTGGCAGCATCGGAAGCATCGGCAGCATCGCTTGTCCTTCGTCTCGAACGGCCTCTCGGTCGGTGCCCGTCACAGGGAACCTGAGCAGGCATGCCCGCTCGGCGCGCCTTGTTCAAGCGCCGCGCCGTGGTTCGCCGGTCGCCGAGCGGTGAGGGAGCGTCACGTCAGGCCGCGCCTCGCCCGAGCGCCTCGTCGCGCCGGTGCCGAGGATGCGCATCCGGCGGCGGTCCTTTCGTCGAGCCCCACGTCGGGCGGAACCTACGAAACGGCTCGGACGTTGCACCAGAGTGGCAACCGGATATTGTCACAACCGTCGCTTCTCGGCATGCTGAGTGTCGACGTTGGCCACGCAAGAGGAGTTGAAAAAATGGCGCGAACCAATTTCGCCAAGCCCGCAGCGCTGATGCTTTCCATGGCTGCGATCACGGGTGTTTCTGCGGCTGCGCCCGGAACGGCGACGACCATCGAAGGGAAGATTACCGACGTGTTCGGACATCGCGCGGTCGTCGAGACGACGACCGGCAAGCACCTCGTCAACATCGGCCCACGCGCCGGTCAGATCGACCGGCTGAAGCCCGGCGCCGACATCGCGATCATGGGTGAGGTGCGCGACAGCGGGGAAGTGCGGGCCCGTTCGTTGCGGTTCGGCACCGATGTGATCGCACTCGACGACGCACGGCTGGGAGCCCCGGCCGCTCTGCCGCAGATCGACTCCCGCGCTCCGGGGCTCAAGCCGCCATCATCACCGTTCGGCGTGTGGGGTGAAGCCGATGCTCGTCGCATGGCGAGTGAGAGAGGCTTCGAGGTGTCTGGACCGCTGGTCGCCGAGAAGCGGCACTTCACCGGCACCGCTGTCGACCGTGACGGCCGGTCGCTGAGGATCGACATCCACCGCGACGGCAACATCAAAGTGAAGTCGGCATTTTTGGCTGGCGACGCCGCGCGGGCCGCCGAAGCCGCCGGCTATCGGGTGGTCGGCGATCTGATCCCGGAGAAAAAGCATTTCGCGGCTCACGCCGTACGTGGTGAGGCGACCTACCTGATCCACATCCATCGCGACCACGTCAAGGAGATCCGCCGGCTCTGACGCCGCCTGCCTCCTCACGA
>JBKBNR010000029.1:1202-9218 GCA_046295315.1 Hyphomicrobiaceae bacterium | reverse complement strand
GATCGAGGCCCGGGACGTGTCCCCGGGCCGCCCAGGATGCGACGTCGGCGCGATGCCGCAATGCCGCCGGGGTTGGCGAGCGGTCGCGTCAGAAACGGCAGCTTGCGCCAGCGCCGCCTTCCGGCGTCAGGCGTCAACCGTGGCGACTTGCTTCAACCGGCGGCGCACGCTGCCACCAGCGCCTCCCCCGTGGCACGGCCCGGCAGGGGCACGCCGAGTCGAATGATCTCCCACTCGAGCGTCACGCCGCTCTGCGCTTTCACGCGCGCGCGGACGGTTTCGCCGAGCCGCTCGATGTCTTCAGCCGAAGCATTGCGATCGTTGATGAGAAAGTTGCAGTGCATGTTCGAAACATGCGCGCCGCCGACGCGAAAGCCACGACAGCCCGCCGCGTCGATCAGCTTCCACGACGAATGCCCGTGCGGGTTCTTGAACGTCGAACCGCCCGTGCGATCCTTGATCGGCTGGTTCTTCTCGCGGTAGTCGGCGACTTCCGCCATCTGCTTCTGGATTTCCGCCGGATCGCCGGGCTCGCCCTGGAAGGTCGCCTCGGTGAATATGAAATCGTCGGGCAGCCCGCAGTGACGATACGAATAGCACATGTCGGCGAGGCTCAACACGTGGATGCGACCGGCGCGATCGACGGCGCGGACCGAAACCAGGGCGTCTTTCGTTTCGCGGCCGTGTGCGCCCGCGTTCATGCGCAGCGCGCCACCGATTGAGCCGGGAATGCCGCGATAGAAGGCGAGCCCCGCGATTCCGGCATCGGCCGCCGCGCGCGACAGCTTGACGTCGGGAACCGCGGTGCCGGTGCGGAGCCGGTGGCCCGCCTCGACGACCGTTTCGCCGAAGCCGCGTCCCAGACGGATGACGACCCCCGGCACGCCGCCGTCGCGGATTAGGAGATTGGAACCGAGCCCGATCACGAACACCGGCACCTCGCGCGGCACGGACTTGAGGAAATAGGCGAGATCGGCTTCGTCGGCAGGTGTGAACAGCACTTCTGCCGGGCCGCCGGCGCGGAACCAGGTGATGTCGGCAAGGGCCGCGTTCGCGATCAGGCGGCCGCGGAGCTCAGGCAGAGCGGATTTCAGATCGTCGGCAAGGGCTGTCGCAGTCACGCGGATCATTCCCCCGCGAGCTGGCGCTGCTCGGCAAGCCACGACGGCAGGGCGTGCGCCCATTCCGTCGAGGTGCCGGCGCCGAGGCAGACGACCATGTCGTCGGGCCGCCCGAAGCGCGCCACGAGACCAATCAATTCCGTCGGATTGTCGATGGTCATGACATGACGATGGCCGGTGGCGCGGATACCCTCGGCCAGCGCCCGGTTGTCGATACCGGGGATCGGCTGCTCGCCCGCCGTGTACAGCGGCCCGACGACAACCGCATCGGCATCGCGGAAGCAGGCTGAGAATTCGTCGAACAGATCTCTTACGCGCGTGAAGCGGTGCGGCTCGACGACGGCGATGACGCGACCCTTGGCGCCAGCGCGCGCCGCCTGCAAAACGGCGGCGATCTCGACGGGGTGATGGCCGTAGTCGTCGTAGAAAGCAATGCCGTTCCAGCTGCCGGTCGGCTGGAAGCGGCGCTTGACGCCGGAGAACGTCGCAAGGCCGCGGCGGATGACGTCGTCGGGGAGACCGGCTTCGGCGCCGACAGCAATGGCCGCGAGTGCGTTGAGCGCGTTGTGACGCCCGGCGAGCGGCAGATCGACATTGGCGAGCGCGCGTGCGCCGCCCGCGACCCGCCCCGACAGATGCACGTCGAAAGTCGAAACGTGGCCATGCTGGCGGTGGTTGGTCATGACAATGTCGGCGCCGGGCATGGTGCCGTAGGTGAGCAGGCGGCGGCCGTCATGGCGCAAGTTCAAGCGCTGCACCATTTCCGCGACGACCGGATGATCGACGCAGGCGACCAGCAGCCCGTAGAACGGCACATGACGCATGAAGGCTTCATATTCGCGGTGCATCACCTCGACGGAACCGAAATAATCGAGATGTTCGGGATCGATGTTGGTGACGATGCCGATCTCGGTCGGCAGGCGGGTGAAGGTGCCATCGCTCTCATCCGCCTCGACCACCATCCAGCGGCCGTTGCCGAGCCGCGCATTCGTACCCCAGGCGTTGATGATGCCGCCGGTGATGACGGTCGGATCGAGCCCGGCGCTCTCCAGCATTTGGGAGACGAGCGACGACGTCGTCGTTTTGCCGTGCGTGCCGGTGATCGAGATCGTCGAATAGAGCCGCATCAACTCGGCCAGCATTTCGGCGCGGCGGATGATTGGCAATCCTTTCGCGCGCGCCGCCTCGAGCTCGGGGTTGCCGGGCTTCACCGCCGTCGAAATCACGACCTGGCGCGCGCCGACGAGGTTGATCGCATCATGGCCGACGAACACGCGCACGCCCTTGGCGCGCAGGCGGCGGACATTGGCGCTGTCCTTCTGGTCGCTGCCCTGCACCGCATAGCCCTTGGCGAGCAGAACCTCGGCGATGGCGCTCATGCCGATGCCGCCGATACCGATGATGTGGAAGGTCCCAAGCTCGCGGGGCATCTGCATGGTGTTCGTTCCCCTGTTGTGGCAACGGGTCCGACCCGCTAGCCCCCAAACCCCGTAGTGCCGCCGTCGTCAGCGTCAACCGATGCGCGCGGCCGAGCGTGTGCCGGCCAATTCCTCGACCAGATCGGCGAGACGCTGCACGGCGTCGGGCCGTCCCTGCTTCTTGGCCGCGATTGCAGCCGCAACAAGGCGGTCGGGCGCACGCATCAGAGCTGCGATCTCGGACGTGAAACGCTCCTGGTCCAGACTTTTCTGCTCGATACACCAGCAGCCGCCCGATTCGGCAAGCCGCGAGGCATTATAGAGCTGATCGTTGTCGAGCGAATGCGGCAATGGAACAAGGATCGAAGGGCGTCCGAGTACGGTGATCTCGGCGACCGATGAGGCGCCGGCGCGCGCCACGACGAGGTGCGCGGCGCTCATGCGGGCCGGCAAATCCTTGAAGAACGGCGCGACGGTGGCAGCGATCCCCGCCGCTCGATAGGCCGCCTCGACCCGTGCCACATCCTCCTCGCGCGCCTGCTGGGCGACCGCGAGATGCTGACGCAGGTCAAGGGGAAGCGCCGAGAGCGCTGGCGGCACAGCGTCCGAGAAATAGCGCGCGCCCTGGCTGCCACCGAACACGACGAGGTCGAACGGCTCACCCGGCGCCGACGGCCGGTAGTCGCGCGAGGCTTCGGCGATCACCACGTCACGCACGGGATTGCCGGTGAAGCGCGCCTTCGCGACGAGCGCGCCTTCGATGCCGCGCGTCGCCTCGAACGAGGTCGCAACGGCCTTGACGCGGCCGGCCAGCATCTTGTTGGCACGCCCGAGAATAGCGTTCTGCTCGTGCACCGCCGTCGGGATGCCCTTGATCGAGGCGGCGAGCAGCGGCGGCACCGTCGGGTAGCCGCCGAAGCCGATCACCACCGACGGCCGGACGTCGCCCATCAGTTGCATTGCCCGCCTGAGGCCGCTGCCGAGCTTGAACAGCGTCCGCGCGACTGCTGCCGGCGACTTGCTGGCGAGCGTCGCGGAGGGAACCGTATACATTTTGCGCGCCGGGAACCCGGTGCCATAGCGGTCGCCGCGCTCGTCGGTGACGAGATCGACGGCGACGCCGCGCCGGCCGAGCTCTTCAGCCAGCGCGAACGCCGGAAAGAGATGCCCCCCGGTTCCCCCGGCCGCCAGCATGACACTGGCCTCGCGATCACTCACCCGATCAGCCCCCCGTGTTGCAACCGCACCGCTCTCCGGCGGCGGCGGCCTGCTCCATGCTCCCGTGAGCCACGCGCGTCAATTACGGTGAAGTTCGGTGGCCGACAAGTCTGCGCCGCCGTAGCCGAGATGCACCGCGGGCCGCAACCGCGCCGCGTCGAGCCGCGCCAGATCCGGCCGGCGCCGGGTCAGGGAAAGCAGCATGCCGAGCGTTATCGCCACCGCGACCATCGACGAGCCGCCGGCCGAGATGAACGGCAGCGTCATGCCCTTCGCCGGAATGAGCCCGACGTTGACCGCCATATTGATCAGCGCCTGCAAGCCGAACAACAGAGCCAGCCCCTGAATGGCGAGGCGCGTCGCCGCATCGGGCTCGCGCAGCGCCGCACGAAGCGCGCGCAGAACCACAAACGCGAACAGCACCAGCAGCACGAGACACGCGACGACGCCATATTCCTCCGCGACGACCGCGAAGATGAAATCCGTGTGCGCATCGGGCAGCACCGTCTTGATCGTCCCCTCGCCCGGTCCGCGGCCGAGGAACCCGCCCTCGCCGAACGACCGGATGGCACGCTCCACCTGCATGTTGTCGCCGACATTGGGTGATAGGAACCGATCGACGCGACTCTGCACATGCGGAAAAACGTGATAGGCGGCGGCGAGGCCTCCCGCGCCCATGACCACCAG
The DNA here is from genome assembly GCA_046295315.1 of Hyphomicrobiaceae bacterium. Lineage (GTDB taxonomy): Bacteria > Pseudomonadota > Alphaproteobacteria > Rhizobiales > Hyphomicrobiaceae > JAEUMD01. The sequence continues at coordinate 4,774 of JBKBNR010000029.1, read as the reverse complement.
CACCAGCGCCGCGACGAGCGGTTGGCCGGAGAGGAAGAACTGCGCACCCCAGACGACGGTGACCAGCAGCGTCTGGCCGACATCGGGCTGTGACACGAGCAACGCCGCGAACGCCACCAGCAGGGCGGCGGCAACGGGCAATCCCGGCATGTCGCGTCGGCGCATGGCTTCGGCGAGCAGCCATGCACTCACCACCACGAACGCCGGCTTGGCGAATTCGGACGGCTGCAGCGAATAGCCGGCGACCCGCAGCCAGCGCCGCGCGCCGTTGACCTCGACGCCGGTCAGATGCACCGCGACGAGCGCCGCCAGCGACAGGCCCAGCAGCCCCCACGACAGCCGCCGTACCGCCGACGGCGTCATCAGCGACACCGCTACGAGGACGGCCAGCGATGCCGCCGTGAACGCAACGTGCCGTTCGACGAAATGGAATGCTTCGTAGCCCTTTTTCAGCGCCACCGCGGGACTCGCGGCGAGCGACAGCACGACACCGATGGCAGCGAGCACCAGCACGGCCGTCAGCAGGCCGTGATCGACGGTGAACCACCATCCCGCGAGGCGACCGCGATCGGCGCGGCTCACCCTCATGGCGTGCGGCCCTTCATGGTGGCATCGGGCAGGCCGGAGACGAGGCGGAGAAACTCGTCGCCGCGATGTTCGAAGCTCTTGAATTGATCGTAGGACGCGCAGGCGGGCGACAGCAGCACGACCGGCTCTTTCGCGGAACTGGCGGCGGCATCGCGGGCGGCAGCAGCGACTGCCACATCGAGCGTGCCGCAGTGCTCATAGGCCACCTTGCCGTCGAGTGTCGCCGCGAACTGATCCGCTGCGTAGCCGATGAGGTAGGCTTTCGCGACACGCCCGAACAGCGGTTCGAGCGAGGCGATGCCACCCTCCTTCGGCTTGCCGCCGAGGATCCAGAAAATGTCCGAAGGGAAGGCGGCGAGCGCCTTGTCGGTACTGTCGGCGTTGGTCGCCTTGCTGTCGTTGATGAACACCACCCGTCCGACGCGGCCGGCCTCCTCCATGCGATGCGGCAGGCCGGGATAGGTGTAGAGCACGGCTTGCCAGTCGCATGCGGTCCTATCGCCGGTCGCGTTGAACAACTCTCTGACAGCCGCGACGGCGGCAAGCGCGTTCTGCGTGTTGTGCCGCCCGCGCAGTGTCGAGATGCCGTAGGTCGTCGCCAGCTTCTGTGCCAGCGCCGTCGCATCCGAGCAGATCAGCCAGCGGTCGTGCTCGCAATACCCCGGCGCGATGGCGCGCTTCGCACTGACCGGCGCCACGGGGCCTGACGCAACCCGCCGCTTCAAGATCGCCATGCCGTGATCGTCGTCGATGCCGACCACCGCGACGCCGCTCGCCGCCACCAGCCGCTCCTTGATTGCGGCGTAGTTTGCCATAGCGGCATCGAGATCGTCCGCCGGGCCGTGGCGGTCGAGGTGATCCGGCGTGATGTTGAGCAGCACGCCGACGGTCGGCTTCAAACTCGGCGTCAGGTCGATCTGGAACGAACTCATCTCGATGACGTGGATGCGGCCCGCCGAAGCCGGCTCCAGAGTCAGAATGGCCTTGCCGATGTTGCCGCCCATCTGCACGTCGCGGCCGATTTCGCGGAGCATATGCGCGATCAGCGCCGTCGTCGTCGATTTGCCGTTGGTGCCGGTGATGCAGACGACGGGCGCATCGGGGCAATGTGCCGCGCGTTCGCGGAAGAACACCTCGATGTCGCCGATAATCTCGACGCCGGCGGCGCGCGCCAGCTTTACCGACCAGTGCGGCTCAGGATGCGTCAGCGCCACGCCGGGGGCGAGAAGCAGCGCGTCGATGCGGCTCCAGTCCTCGCCCGCCAGGTCGGCGACCGTGAAACCCTGCTTCGCAGCCGCGACGCGGCCGGCATCGCCGTCGTCCCAGCACACAACGTCTGCGCCGCCCTCGACCAGAGAGCGGGCTGAAGCGAGGCCGGAACCGCCGAGGCCGAACACGGCGACCCGCTTGTCTCTGAATGTGGTGGCGCGAATCATGTGAGCGAATCTAGCCGAGTTCCGCCCCCGGTGCTGTAGCAGTTGATAGTGTTTTACGCTGCCGATTCACGGCCTCGCAAAAAACTCGGCCGATCGGAGCGAGCCGCTGCCGATTCACGGCCTCGCAAGTGCTCGGCCGATCGGAGCGGGCGCACTTCAGCCGCGCAGCGGCTCAGCGGCCAACGGCCGCCGGCGCCGGTGCGCCGCACTAAAAACTACCGCAGCTTCAGCGTCGCGAGACCGACGAGGGCCAGAATGACCGAGATGATCCAAAAGCGCACGACGACGGTCGATTCCTTCCAGCCCTTCTGCTCGAAGTGGTGATGCAGCGGCGCCATGCGGAACACGCGCTTGCCCGTCAGCTTGAACGATGCCACCTGGATGATGACCGACAGCGTCTCGAGCACGAACAGGCCGCCGACGATGGCGAGCACGATCTCGTGCTTGGTTGCAACAGCAATGGCGCCCAGCGCCCCGCCGAGCGCCAGCGACCCCGTATCACCCATGAAGATCATCGCGGGCGGTGCGTTGAACCACAGGAAGCCGAGACCGGCGCCGATCAATGCGCCGCACAGCACCGCGAGTTCACCCGTGCCGACGACATAGTGGATCTGCAGATAGGTGGCGAACTTGGCGTTGCCGACGAGATAAGCGATGAGGCCGAAGGTTGCCGCCGCGATCATCACCGGCACGATGGCGAGGCCGTCGAGGCCGTCGGTCAGGTTGACGGCGTTGCCAGCGCCCGCGATCACCAGCATGCCGAAGAACAAGAAGTACAGGCCCATCGGGATGATGACGTTCTTGAAGAACGGCACCGTCAGCGCGTCCGAAAATCCGGGCGTGCCGATTTCGATGATCGCATAAGTTGCGACAGCGGCGACGAGCAACTCGAGCAACAGGCGGAACTTGCCGCCGAACCCTGTCGTCTTCTGCTTCGTCACTTTGAGATAGTCGTCGTAGAAACCGATCCCTGCGAAGCTGAGCGTGACACCGGTGACCACCCAGACATAGGGGTTCGACAGGTTCGCCCACAGCAGCGTCGCGACTAGAAATCCGGCGAGGATCATCAGCCCGCCCATGGTCGGCGTGCCGGCCTTGACGAAATGCGTCTGCGGCCCGTCCGTGCGGATCGGCTGGCCTTTCCCCTGCTTGACGCGCAGCAGGTCGATCATTGCCGGGCCGAACAGCATGACGAACAGCAGCGCGGTGAAGATGGCACCGCCGGTGCGGAACGTGATGTACTTGAACACGTTGAGCAGGCCGATCTGGTCTGCGAATGCCGTCAGCTCATAGAGCATGCGTCGAGTTCCTCGTTGCCGGGCGGCGACCGACCGCAGCCCCGTTGTGTCACGTCGCCGGTTGCGCTGCAGACTGCATGTCCCGCACCGCGCCGACGAGAAGCCCCATCCGCGAGCCGTTGGAGCCCTTGATCATGATCGCGTCGCCAGGCCGCAGAGCCGCGAGCAGCGCAGGCGCCAGCTCGCGCGACGTTTCGGCCCAAGCGCCGCGCTTGGCTGCCGGTAGCGCGTCATAGAGATGCCGCGACAT
>JBKBNR010000029.1:0-1192 GCA_046295315.1 Hyphomicrobiaceae bacterium | reverse complement strand
GCGGCGAACACCAGATCGACGCCCGCTTGCGCGATGGCGTCGGCAATCCCCTCGTGCAGCGCGCGGGCCTCGCGACCCAGCTCCAGCATGTCGCCGATGACGGCGATGCGGCGCGGATGCTCATGCCGGGGAAGCGTCGCCATGGCGCCGAGCGCGGCGCGCATGGACGCCGGGTTGGCGTTGTAGCTCTCGTCGATCAACAAGACTTCGCCGCCGCCGACCGCCACCCTCGCTCGCGACCCGCGCCCCTCCGGCGGATGGAAGGCGGCCAGCGCGCGCAACCCGTCCGCGACGTTGGCGCCGATGGATTTCAATGCCGCCAGCACGGCAACCGAGTTGGCGACCATGTGACTGCCCACCGCGCCGAGCACATAGGACTGCCCGTGCGCGTCGATCAGCGTCTGGCCGTCCACCTCGTGCGCCCGCACGACGCGAATGAGGCCGAGACCCATCGTCGACAAATCGACGTCGTGGGCCGGGCGAACCATGCCGCTGAACGGCACGATCTTCACGTCCCGCTGCTTCAGTGCGGCAGCGCGCAGGCGCTCGAAATGCCGGTTGTCGTAGTTGATGATCGCTACGCCACCGGGCTCGAGCCCGGTGAAGATCTCGGCCTTGGCGTCCGCGATCCCTTCCTCCGAGCCGAAGTTCTCGATGTGAGCCGCAACGACCGTCGTGACGATGGCCACGTGCGGGCGCACGAAGCCGACCAGCGGCGTGATCTCGCCGGCGTGGTTCATGCCGATTTCGAACACCGCGAAGCGTGTCTCGGCGGGCATGCGCGCCAGCGTCAGCGGCACACCCCAATGGTTGTTGTAGGATTTCTCGCTGGCGTGGGTGGCGCCGAGCCGGGCGCAGCAGGCGCGCAGCATCTCTTTCGTCGTCGTCTTTCCGGCGCTGCCGGTGACGGCGATGACACGGGCACCGGTTGAGAGCCTGGCACGCGCGGCCTCAGCGATCCGTTCGAGCGCGCGCAGCGGATCGTCGACGCGGATCAGCAGGCCGTCGCCCGGCTGACGCAGATACGCGTTCGAGACCAGCGCCGCTGCGGCATGTTTCGCAAACGCCGCCGACACGAAATCGTGGCCGTCGCGCTGATCCTTCAGCGCCACGAACAGATCACCCGCCTTCAGCGTGCGCGTGTCGATGGACAGGCCGAGCACGTCGCCCTTCCACGAGCCGTCGGCAACGC
>JBKBNR010000028.1:0-14624 GCA_046295315.1 Hyphomicrobiaceae bacterium | reverse complement strand
GTCACCGCGCCACGATGCACCGCGAATGTATCGACCGGAACGAGCGGCACCCCGAGGCGCACGAACGCATCGAAGTTCTCGGCCTGCCGCGATACCGAGACGCATCCCTCGAAGGCACTTTCGGCGAGCATGGCACGCGCCACGTCGAGCGTGAACCGCGGCAACGCGCCACGACGCCCCCAATACAGGAACATGATGCGCGGCTTGCCTGTGCGAACGACCGCTGCCATGGCCCCTACTCGGCGGCCTTCTGCTCGCTGGCCTTGATGTCGTCGCCGTACCAGGCGAGGCAATCGTCGACCTTACCCGAGAAAGCGATGCGGCCTTGCTTCAAGACAACACCCCGCGTGCAGAGCGACTTCATCAACCCCCTGTTGTGGGTCGCAATGACAAGGGCGCTGCTGCGCTCGACCAGTTGATCCATGCGCGCCTTGACGCGCGCACGGAACTGATCGTCACCCGTGCCGATCCATTCGTCGAGCAGCAGGATATCGGGTTCGACGATGCTGGATATGGCGAACGCGAGCCGCAGCTTCATGCCGGCCGAGTATGTGACGAGCGGTTTGCCGATGGCATCCTCGATACCGGCAAAAGCCACGATTTCCGGCACCATGCGGCGGATTTCGCCGAGGGTGAAGCCCATTTGCATGCCGCGCAGATAGATGTTTTCGAGCCCTGTCGCTTCCGCGTTCATCCCCAGCGAGATGGCGAATAGGCCCCGCACCGTACCGTTGACCTCGAGCTTACCGGCAGTCGGTGCATAAATGCCGGCGAGAACGCGCAGCAGCGTGCTTTTACCCGCGCCGTTGCCTCCGATCAGGCCGAGGCGTTCTCCGCGATCAAGCGTGAGCGTGATATTCTCCAGCAGCGTCGCCTCGCTACGCCTACTCCTGACGCCATATAGGCTGCCAAGGAAACTCGCCGGATTGGCCATGAGCTTGCGCTCGGCCGGTTTGATGATCGGCAGCTTCAGCACCAGCCGCTGTACGCGCAGCAACGGCCTCGCATCAGAGGCGCCGTCAGCGTCATGTCCAGCCATCCTCACACCCATAATGGAACGAAGCGACCGTAACGCGCCCGCACGACACGTGCCAGAACCAGCCCCGCGACGGTGATCGTGCCGACAACCACCCAACTCAGCGGTGAGATCGCGTCACCGAGCAGCGGGGCGCGGACCAGCTGCAAGAAGTGGTAGAACGGGTTGAACTTGAGAAACACGGCCATGACATGACCGCGTCCGTCGTCGCCGGGTATCCAGATGATTGGTGTGGCCAGGAACGCGATACGCATCGCCGCCTGCATGAACTCCGATAGATCCAGGTAGCGCGCACCGACAATTCCGAACACCTGCGTCATCCAGACGCCATTGATGATGATGAGGGCGACGCCGAGCAACGAAACAAGGGCGTAGCTGGTCAGGGGCAGGCCGTACAGAACGAACACCGCGACAATGATGACGATCTGATGCGCGAAGACGAGCGCCACCTCCACGACTTCGACCATAACGATATCGGACAGTCCGAGACCGCCCTCCAGCAACTGGGCGCGAGAGCGACGAAACACGTTGGCGCTGCCCGTGCTGTACCCGGAAATCAGCGTCCAGGTGATGAGGCCGATCGCGAGATGCGGGATGAAGCGCGCCTTCGCCACACCGTTGACCTCGGAAAACAGCAGCCCGAGCGCGACGATGAACAGAGTTGGCGCGACCAGAAGCCACGCCGGACCGATGATCGTGCGCCGATAGCGAATGGCGAACTTGAACCAAGCCAGCGCGATCCACGACGACGCCGGCAATCGACCGGCGGGCCGTGCCGGAGCGGTTGGCACCGATGGCAGCAGCGTGGCGTCGCTCATCTCGATCAGTCTCTCATCGGCAATTGGGCGGCACAGGCGCGGCACATTCCAGCGCGCGGATTGGCGCGTGGGGACGGCCCGCGGACGGCCCGCAACCAGCAGACCGGGTTCAATTGCCGCCTCGTGCCCTGCTTCGTCAAGGCGCGCGACCTGCGGCGACGTGCGGGCCGGCATATCGCGGGGGGCGACCCGTCGCGGGACCCGCGAAACGTTCGAGGCCGATCAGGCGTTGCGCCGGCCGAAATCCGCTGTTGGCAGACGCGAAACGAGGCTATTCGCCAACTTGCACGCGCGGCGAAAGTAAACTAAGTCTCTCGCGATCGCGAGACCGGGCTGGCGGCCTTTGGGCGGCGAGGGATTCGCAGTGGTCTCAGTGTCTTATATCTTTGTCCACTGTTATTCGCAGACGTCGATCCGGCCGGCCTCGCGGACCGCCGCAGCTTCGCACATCGCTCGATCGTCGTCCGTCGAACGATGCAAGTGCGTCAACGTTCAGAACACCACCCGGCACGTTGCCACGTGTCCCGCAGTACGAAGGGTGCTGGGGTGAGAAGGGTGCCGGGTTGAGCTGGCGGCATCTGGATCGACGGGGTCGACGTGCGTCGCATGAGGCGCGGCGCGCACCGGGACGGGGCCGGCCTCCGCGATCGGCCGCACGGACCGCCACGGCAGACGCACCCCATAGAGGCAACATGCGTTCGAAACACCTGAAAAATCTCGAAGCCGAAAGCATCCACATCTTTCGCGAGGTGGCGGCCGAGTGCGAGCGGCCGGTGATGCTCTATTCGATCGGCAAGGACAGCTCCGTGCTGCTGCACGTGGCGCAGAAAGCGTTCGCGCCGGCCAAGCTCCCGTTTCCGATGCTGCACATCGACACGACGTGGAAATTCCGCGAGATGATCTCATTCCGCGACGAGACAGCGAAGCGCATCGGTGCGGACCTTATCGTCCACACCAATATGCATGGCAAGGCCGCCGGGTTCTCACCGTTCGGCCACGGCAGAAAAACCTACACCGACGTGATGAAGACGGAGGCGCTGCGTCAGGCGCTCGATGCCGGAAAATTCGATGCCGCGATCGGCGGCGCGCGCCGCGACGAGGAGAAATCGCGGGCCAAGGAACGCGTCTTCTCGCACCGCACCTTCGACCATCGCTGGGACCCGCGCAATCAACGCCCCGAGTTGTGGTCGCTCTACAATTGCCGCTTGGCGCCGGGCGAGAGCATGCGCGTGTTTCCGCTTTCCGACTGGACCGAACTCGACGTCTGGCAGTACATCCGCGAGGAAGCCATCCCGATCGTTCCGCTCTATTTCTCGAAGGAGCGCCCGGTCGTCGAGCGCGACGGCATGCTGATCATGGTCGACGACGACCGGTTGCCGATGATGCCGGGTGAAAGCCCGCGCAAGCAGCGCATCCGCTTCCGCACCCTCGGCTGCTATCCGCTGACCGGCGCCGTGACGTCGGATGCCTCGACGATCGACGAGATCATCGAAGAGCTGTTGTCGTCGCGCGTCTCCGAGCGTCAGGGTCGCGCCATCGATCACGACCAGGCCGGTTCGATGGAAAAGAAGAAGGAAGAGGGCTACTTCTGATGACGACGCAAGATCCTGCGGCTGCCGCTCGTCACGACAACGCCACGACCGAGACCGCCGCGACGATATCACGCAGCCCCAATCCTGCTGGTGTCGCCGAAGAGTTGCCGATCCTGCGATTTCTCACCTGCGGCAGCGTCGACGACGGCAAGAGCACGCTGATCGGCCGCCTGCTCTACGATACCAAACTGATCGCCGATGACACGCTGCAATCGCTCGAAAACGAGAGCAAGCAGTTCGGCACCACCGGCGGCAACCTCGACTTCGCACTGCTGGTCGACGGCTTGCAGGCGGAGCGCGCCCAGGGCATCACCATCGACGTCGCCTATCGCTATTTCTCGACGTCGAAGCGCAAGTTCATCGTCGCCGATACCCCCGGTCACGAACAGTACACCCGCAACATGGTCACCGGCGCATCGCACTGCGACCTCGCCATCATTCTGATCGACGCGCGCAAGGGCGTCATCAAGCAGACGCGGCGGCACTCCTACATCGCCAACCTGCTCGGCATCCGTCACGTCGTCGTCGCCATCAACAAGATGGATCTCGTCGGCTACGACCAGAAGCGCTTCGACGAGATCGTCGCCGAATATCGTCAATTCGCAACGCATCTGGGCTTCACCGACATCCAGCCCATTCCCGTCGCCGCGGTGAGCGGCGACAACTTCATCACCCCGAGCGACAAGACGCCGTGGTACGACGGGCCGACGCTGCTGCATCACCTCGAAACCGTCGACATTTCGCGCAGAGAAGCGGCCAGCGGGCCATTCCGCCTGCCCGTGCAGTGGGTCTGCCGTCCCAATCTCGACTTCCGCGGCTTTGCCGGCACCATCGCCAAGGGCCGCGTGAAGCCGGGCGATACGATCATGGCCGTTCCATCGCTGCAGGTCGCCAACGTGCAGCGCGTGCTCGACGGCGGTGTCGATGTCGCCGCGGCGCAGGCTGGCGACGCCGTCATCGTCACGCTCGACCGCGAGATCGACGTGTCGCGCGGCGAGGTTCTGACAAGCGCCAGAGCGGCACCGGAAGTCGCCGACCAGTTCACCGCCAACGTCGTGTGGATGGGCCGCCAGCCGATGTTGAAGGGCCGCCCCTACGTGCTCAAGCTCGGCACGCAAACGGCCACCGCGCAGATCAGCGACATCAAGCATGCCATCAGCATGGACACGCTGGAAGAGCTGGCGACGCGGCAGCTCGAACTCAACGACGTCGCGGTGTGCAACCTTTCGACCAACCGGCCGCTCGTCATCGAGAAATACGCCGACGGCCGCGATCTCGGCGGCTTCATCCTGATCGACCGCACGACGAATGAGACCGTCTGCGCCGGCATGATCCAGCACGGCCTGCGGCGCGCGCACAACATCCAGTGGCAGAAGCTGACGGTGACGCGCGAGCAGCGCGCCCACATCAAGGCGCACAAGGGTTTCTGCCTGTGGTTCACCGGCCTGTCGGGTTCGGGCAAATCGACGGTCGCCAACCAGCTCGAAGCCAAGCTCTTCCAGGACGGCATCCACACCTACATCCTCGACGGCGACAATGTCCGCCATGGCCTCAACCGCGATCTCGGCTTCACCGAGGCCGACCGCGTCGAGAACATCCGCCGCGTCGCCGAGGTGGCGCGCCTGATGGTCGATGCCGGCCTCGTCACCATCGTTTCGTTCATTTCGCCGTTCCGCGCCGAGCGTCAACTGGCGCGCGAGTTGTTCGAAGACGGCGAGTTTTACGAGGTGTTCGTCGACACCCCGATCGAGATTTGCGAGACGCGCGATCCCAAGGGGCTCTACCGCAAGGCGCGGGCTGGCGAGATCGCCAACTTCACCGGCATCTCCTCCCCCTACGAGCCGCCGCTGTCGCCTGAGTGCCACCTGATGGCAAGCCAAGCGACGCCACAGGCGCTCGCCGACATCGTCTTCGAGGACCTGGTCAAGCGCGGGCTGCTGCCGCGGCGCTGAAGCCGTCCATACCGCAAGAGGGAACGCTGAGCGTGACTGATTTCACCAACCTCGCGCGAGCGCTGTTGCCCGCTACCGTCGCGGCCGGCGCCGTGATCATGGGATATTTCCGAAACGGCGTCGCGGTCGAGACCAAGGCCGGCGGATCGCCGGTGACCGCCGCCGATCGCGACGCGGAGATCATCATTATCGAGGCGCTGGCGAAGGCGGCGCCCGGCGTCCGGGTGATCGCGGAGGAAAGTTCCGAGGGCAAGACGATCGCAGCGACGGGGGCTGAATTCTTCCTCGTCGATCCGCTCGACGGCACCAAGGAGTTCACCAGCGGGCGCCCCGAGTTCACGGTCAACATCGCGCTCGTCCGCAACGGTCTGCCGTGCTTCGGCATCATCTATGCGCCGGCCATGTCGCAACTCTACATCACGCTGGCGTCCGACAACGCGGTGCGCGCCACGCTGTCACCCGATACGGCGCCGAACGACGTCAGCCTCGACGACCTCGTGCTGCAGCGCATCCGCGTCCGCGACGTCGTCGACGGCGAGGCGCTGACGGTTTCTGCCAGTCGCTCGCACGGCAGCGACGGCCTGGAAAAGTGGATGTCACGCATCGCCGTCAAGGATCGCGTCAACGTCGGCTCGTCACTGAAGTTCTGTCAGGTCGCGACGGGTGAATCCGATGTCTATCCGCGCTTCGGACCCACCATGGAATGGGATACGGCTGCCGGCCACGCCATCCTTCTGGCGGCGGGCGGTATCGTGACCGACGTGCATGGGGCACCGCTGCGTTACGGCAAGCATGCAGCCGGTTATCTGAACCCGCATTTCATAGCTGCGGCTGCACCTTTGGCGCGCTTCTACGCCGCCGCCTGACAACTCAGGCTGTCACTTCCACCCGCGCGCCAACAGTTGCTGCTCTTCGTCAGCGGCGACGACCGGCTGCGCGCCGAGCATCCGCATGAACCCTTCCATGACCGGGGCCTCCTGCATCCCGCTGGCGGGCTTCATCGCGCCGTTGCTCGCCACTTCGGCCACGATCGGTTGCGCCAACCCTTCGACCGCCCAGGCGCCGGAGGGCGTGCGGCAGGCGACGCCGATGCCGATCGGCCGCTGATCCTGATCGACGCTGGTCACTTCGAACTCGCGGCACGGGCGGGCGGCGCGGTCACGAAATGTCGCGACGACGACCAGCCGGCGGCGCGAGGCGCCTTCGCCCGTGACGACCTCGTCGTAGCTCGGCCGCGTTTCGAGCAGACGGCCGAGATCGCTGGCGCCCGGCACCGGACCGATGGCGACTTCATACCCCGCGCCAGCGCCGCGACCGCCGCCGCTGTTGGCCAACCAGCCAAGCCCTGCGCCGATGACGAGCGCCAGCGATGCAGCGAGTGCCAGCGGCTGCCAACCCTGCGAGCGGAATGGCACCTTGCGGCGTGAAGCGAGCGACGTGACGTTCGCCGCAGCGGTACCCGACGCGCCGCCAGAGCGGATCAGTTGCTCGAGCTTTTCGTTCGGCGGCGCGGTGAGTGCCGCGTCGAACGCGCCGCGCACCAGGTCCGCCGAGCGCCGGAAATCGTCGACGAGTGCGCGAGCATCCGCGTCGGTCGCCAGATAGGCGGCCACTTCGGCGTGGCGCTCGGGAGAGAGCGCGCCGTCGGCAAAAGCCATCAGTGTTTCGTCGTCTGGCCGTGTCATTCTTTCAGCCTTCTCTATCGAAAGCAGAGGCGCGACGTTCCGCGCCGATCATTTCAAGCACACCGTTCAGCGCCTCGCGGGCTGGCCCGATGTCGGATACGTAGGGTTCGACCGCGCTTTGCGATCGCGTCGCTACGGCCCCGACAATCGCCCAGGGCTGACCCGGCGAACGGCAGACGACCAGCACGGCGTCGGCCAGAGTTCCGAAACCCGACGGATGCCATTCGACCTCGCGGCAAGGATTGCCGAACTTGTCGCGCAGGTGGGCGACGGCGGTGAACGCGGGAGCCGATCCGGCGCGGTGCTGCGAACGCTCGAAGGCGGCCACCGCGCCGCGCAGTGTCGCGGCATCGGACTCTATACCATCCTGCGGCATCACGACGATCGCCAAAGCAGCAGCGGCAGCAGCCATGCCGGCCAGCAGCAGTGTTGAGCCCGCGAACGACATGATACCGCGATGCTTTCCGTTGTGCGACTTTCGCGCACCGCGGTTGCCGCCATCAGCAATCAGCCGTTCCAGACGATCCTGCCCGGCGCTGAAATCGCGGTTCCAGAAAGCCTCCTGAACCAGAAGCGAAATCTTCCGATAAAGCCGCACGGTACGGCGCCCGGAGGCATCGCCCATAAGTTGCTGTTCAACCTCGCGACGCTCTTCCCCGGTGAGGACGCCGTCGGCGTAGGCCATCAGTGTTTCATCACTCGCCCGCTTCATGGTGCCCCTGCCCTGATATCCGCTCTATCACCCGGCCTTTCGATGGCTTCGGCCAATCGCTTTCGCGCCCTCGCCAGACGGCTCATCACCGTGCCAGTCGGGATGCCGAGAACGTCGGCCGCTTCCTGGTATGTCATCCCCTCGATGGTGACGAGGGAGAGCACGAGACGCTGCTCCTCGGGCAATCGCGACACTTCACGCTGCACGATTTCCAAAGCCATCCGCGCCTCGGTGCCCTCCGAGATGCGGGCGTCGAACCCGACCGTTTCAGCAATGCTGTCATCGCTGTCGTGAACCCGCCGTCGTTCGTAGCGGCGCCGGTCGATCCATGTTGTTTGCACGATACGGAACATCCAACTATCGAGCCGCGTTCCGGTGGTGAACTGCTCCAGACGGCCCAGCGCACGCTCACACGCGCTTTGGACCACGTCGTCCGCCTCGTCCATCGAGCCGGTTAACGAGTATGCGAACCGCCGCATGCGCGGCAGAAGTTCGATCATCTGTTGGCGAACGTCTCGGGTCATGTGCCGGACCAGTTATCTGCGTTACTCACGGGAAGAACGGCGAACGTGACGTTTTTATTCCAGCAGCATCCAACAATACTGAGAGTTGTTTGCACCCGGGTCGCCGACGCTCGCCGCAGCGGTTCGATGCGCATGGCCTCGGGAGCGGCGCTACGAAGCCCGTTGCCTCTGCAGCGTGGCTACGATGTAGCCCGCCCCCCGATCTGCCTGAATTGAAAAAAAATGAGGTTAATTGGGAATAAAAACCCGGCTCGGACGTTGCGGAAAAAATTCCCATAAATTCGGGGCGTTTGAGCCACAACAGCCGTGGAATCGATTGCTGCCCAACTTGTGGGGTTGAAGGCGATGGCCGAATCATCGAGCCATTCAGAATGGTGGGATTCTGCCCAGCGAAAAATCGGGAACCAGTCGACCGATGTCATCTGCCCTCAATGCACTCCTTACGCGATTGCTGCTCCTCATCGGTCTGACGCTGCACGGCGGCTTCACGGCACCGCTGACCGTCGCCACGGCGGCGGTCGCGACGCTCGTTCTCTCCACGCCAACTCTGGCCCAGAACGCCGGAGACGATGACGATGACGGCGACGGTGATGATGACGGTGGCGGTGGCGGTGGCGGTGGCGGCGGTGGCGGCGGCGGTGGCGCTGCCGGCCCAGTGACCTTCCCCAATGATTTCGACGATGAAGGCGACGACACACTGGCCGACGACGACTGCTTCGAGCGCAACGCCGTTCGGCCTTCGTGGCTCCGTGACAGAGAATGCCGCCGACCGCGCCCGACACCGTCGGCAACGGCAGCCCCCGGCGGGGGAGCGCCCGCCGCGCGTCCGTTGCCACGTCCTCGCCCCCCAGTGATCGCGGCTGGTGCCCCGTCATCTCCCGGCGCGCTGCCCTTGGCCGACATCGGCGAACCGCAGCGGATCCTGCCGCGCGAAATCGTGATGCTGAACGTCACCGACGCCGAGATTGCAAATCTTCAGGCGCGCGGATTTCAGCTTGTCGTCCGCGCTCCGCAGACCATCGCGGGCGGCACGCTGGTGCGGCTGCGCGTCCCCGACGACGTGACGACACCGCAAGGCCTCGACATCGCGCGGTCGATCGCGCCGACGGCGATTGCCGACTACAATCACATCTACGGTGTCTACCGTCCGGGTTCGGGCCGTTGCGACACCCCTGCGTGCAAGCAACGCGCAGCCATCGGTTGGCCGCCGACCAAGGGCGGATGTCAGCTCGTCACGACGATCGGCATGATCGACACGCCCGTCGATGTCAGCAACCCGGCGCTGGCCAACCAGCAGATCGAAACGGTGAGCACCATCACGGCCGGCCGCTCACCCGCCTCGCCGCTGCACGGCACCGCAATCGCGGCGCTCCTGGTCGGCCGCGATGACGCCGCGGTTCCAGGTCTACTCGGCCGCTCGCGCCTCGTCGCGGCGTCGAGCTTCCATCGCGCCGCCGATGGCGAGGACATCGCCGACAGTTTCGACATTGTGGTCGCTGTCGATACGCTGGTGAAACGCAGCGTGCGCGTCATCAATACGAGTTTCGCGGGGCCCGATAATCAGGTTCTGGCAGAGCTCGTACGTTTCGCAAACACCAACGGAACGTTGATCGTCGCGTCCGCCGGCAACGCCGGCCCCGGCAGCCCGCCGCTCTATCCTGCGGCTTATGATGGCGTCGTTGCCGTGACAGCGGTCGCTGCCGACAACCGCATCTACCGGCAGGCGAATCGCGGTCGTCATCTCGACTTCGCTGGCCCCGGCGTCGATGTGCAGGTGATTTCGGTGCGCGCCGAACCCCGCTTCGAGACCGGCACGTCGTTCGCGAGCCCATTCATCGCGGCGGCGATTGCCGCCGCACTCGCGCGTCAGCCCGAGAAGCCGGTCGCCGCGATCATTGAAGACCTGCAATCGAAGGCGCTGGACCTCGGCGCCCCCGGTCGTGACCCGATCTTCGGGTGGGGCCTGCTGCAAGCCGCGACGGTGTGCCCATGATGAGCAAAGGCAACATGTTCCCCGCACTCGCTTTGCCCCGCGCCGTCATGGCGCCCCTGACTGCACTGGCCATCATGTCGACGGCGCCGGTGACGCTGCAAGCCGCCGATCTCGGCGGCGAGTGCTGCGCCGATCTCGATGAGCGCATCGCGGAACTCGAGGCAACCGTGGCCCGCAAGGGCACCCGCAAAATCTCATTGCAGCTTTCCGGACAGGTGAGCCAGGCTCTCCTCGCCTTCGACGACGGCGGCGAACGTAACGTCTATCAGGTGTCGAACTGGAACTCGTCGGACCGGCTGCGCATGGACGGCAGCGCGGTGATCGCGCCTGGCTGGCGCTCCGGTTACATGATCGAGCTCGGCCTCGGGCTTCCGTCAACCAACAACGTCTCCCAGAACAACGACGACGGTGGCAACGGAGCCCCCCTCGTGCGCCAGTCGCTGTGGTACATCGACAGCAAACGCCTCGGCGCGATTACGGTGGGTCTTGCCGAACCCGCTACCGACGGCATCATCGGGTACAACCTCGGCGGCACATCTATTGCCGCATCTGCCAACACAACCCTGGTCGGCACCAACCTTTTCACACGCAACGGGCTGACTGGAACACTCAACAGCCTGCAGTCCGGCAACACCACCGCGCTGACCTGGCGGCGCTTCCTGCCGCAGCTCGATACCTCGCGCGGCAATCTCGTGCGCTACGACAGCCCCGTGCTGATGGGTTTCTCAGCTTCGGCGTCATGGGGGGAGGATGATTTCTGGGATGCGGCGCTACGATTTGCGCGGCTTGCCAACGGGTTCAGGTTCGCGTTCGGCGCCGGCTATTACGAAAACCGCGAGGAATTCACCGCATTCGGCACCGGCAACAGCGTGACGCGCGAAATCAAGGGTTCCGCGAGCGTACTGCACGAGCCGAGCGGCCTGTTCCTTTCCGGCGCCTACGTTCACCGCGAACACGCCGGCACCAACCTCGCGATGCGCACCTTCGCCTGCTACCCATCGAACGATGCGGCTCAAATCCGCGCGCTCGGCATCGCCTGCGCCAATCGCCCCGACTTCGACTATTACTGGCTTTCTGGCGGCATACGGTTGAAGGCCATCCCGCTCGGCACGACGACCATCTACGGCGAGTTCGCGCGCGGCGAGGATGGCGTCACCGGGTTGAACGTCGCCACCGCATCAGCGACGGGCGGCGATATCGATCAGGTCACGTCGAGCAGCATGACCATCTGGGGCGCCGGAATCGTGCAGCGGCTCAGCGACGCTGACATGGAGATTTTCGCCTCGTACCGAAATTTCAGCGCCGATGTGACGGGCCTCGAGACGAACGGCGCCATCGTCGCCGCCCCGATCGAGGATGCCCACCTCTTCATGGCCGGCAGCCGCATCAGGTTCTGACAGTTGGTGCGAGCCGTAGTGGCGGCTGCTGTCGACGCTATGGCACAGAACGAAAAGTGGTCGCCCGAAGAGAGGCGGCCACGAACTTGCGGTCCGATGTGACAGAATGAGCAAGCAGCAGCGACGCGCCGCTTGCGGGCTTCACGCGCCGTCGACGTCGTCGATGCCGTAGCGGCGCAGCTTGGAGTAGAGCCCCTGACGGCTGAGGCCGAGCATTTCCGCAGCCGACGCGCGGTTGTCGCCGGTCAGCTCGAGCGCCGCTTCGATGCAAAGCCGCTCGATCAAGTCCGTGGACTCGCGCACGAGATCTTTCAGTGACACCTGGCCGACGAGGCCCGTGAGCTGCTCGACCGACCGCGGCAAGGCCATCTGACTGTTGATGATCGGATCGGATCGCCGCTGCACCGTGCGAATGCTGAGGCCGAAGCACGGAACATCCCCGCCAGGGACCGAGGCGCCGGCGACTTCCACCGTTTCCTGCATGCCGTACTGACCGCGAAAAATGGTCGAGAACCCGCGGATCACGCCATGGTCTTTCAGGCTGCCGAACAAAATGTTGACGTCGACGGCCTGACGACCGAGCCAGCGATCGATCGGCTCACCACGGATCTGCTCGAAGGATGCCGCCTGGGCCAGCTCGACGAACGCCAGATTGGCCGAGATCAGCCGGCGATCCAGATCGGTGACCACGAACGCGTCGGGCAGCTTTTCGATGACCTCGCTGACGCTGGAGCGAATGCCGAGGGCGCGCGTGGCGTCCTGCGACGGCGTCATGAGCCGGACGAGGAAGTAGGCCGACATGTCCTGACGGAACAGCGACACCCCGACCAGAACGTCGTGCTTGCCACCCGCCAGACGGACCTTGATTTCGTCGCCGCGTCCGGCGACCGCAATGTGCTCGAGGTGCTTTACGAACCGCTTGGCGCTGTGGGCGTCGAACAAGTCCTCGACCGGCATCCCGGTCACGCGCTTGGCGGGCTTGGCCACCAGGGCAACCGCCGCCGGGTTGACTTCGACGACTTTCAACGTCTCGGCGTGGACGACGACGACGGCCTCGCTCGACACCTCGAACAGCAGGCGGTATCGCGTTTCGGCCTGCCGCAGTTTCGCGTACTCGCGCTCCAGCGACTGCTGCGACTCGACCAAGCGCTGCTGCATCGCCGCCACCGATCTCAGATCGCGCCCGATGGCGACGATGCGCCCGGTATCGTTCACCTGCACCGCGGCGTAGCGGATAGGAACATCTTTGCCGTGCGCCGTTGGATGATTGACTTGCCGCCAACGCGGCGTGCCGGCACCCGCATTGGCCAACATTTCCTCGATCTTCGGGCGGCTTTCTACGGTCACGGTTTCGACCCATGGCTTCGACAGCCATGCCTGATAGCCCTCGCGCGCCAGTTCGTCGCTGCCGAACGCCAGATCGCGAATGATGCCCTTCTCGTCGATGACGATGGCGACGTCCGACGACGCCGCGATCAGCTTGGCGGCGGCATCGGCATCGAGGGCGCCGAGATTTTTTCGAGGAGAGCGAAACTGGTCCACTGTCTTCCGCGCGATCTGCGTGTCCATAGTAAGATCGTTCATCCTACGGTTGCGAGATCAACCCAGTGTCTTGGTGCCCCGCATTCGCCGTAGCTGGAACATGGCCTGCGTGCCGTCGTCAGCCGCCAGGTCGGCCCCGACGCGGGCGACCAACTCCGGCGACTGACGAAACAACTGACCACCAACGATAATGACGACGTTTCGATTGCGGGACGATCTCCTCAGCTTCTCGATAGCCGAAGCGGTCGCGCCGAGCAACAATTCGCAACTCGTTGACAACCCGATAACATCGAACGACGTCGCATGGGCGCGCCGCGCAATTTCGTCGATGGAGGAATGGGGCAGTCCCTGGCAGTTCCACCCCGAGCGGCGGAAGAACTCCTCGACGATCATGACGCCGAGCGTGTGCTGTTCACCCGGAGTCGCAGCGAGCAGACAGGTCTGAGGTTCGTCCTTCAGCTCAACCTCGCTCTGAAAGGCGGGGCTGAGCAGATGCAGCAGATGCTGTATGCGCGATAGCCCGACGGTAACGTCGACGAAGTCGCGGAGATCCTCCTCCCACAGCACACCGAGGCGCTGCGCAGCCGGGGCGAGTAACTCCAGGATGACACGTTCCGCTGAAACCCCGCGCGACCGCAGCACGTCGATGTAGGCCGATGCGACCGCAAGCTCGTGTTCGAGCACGAGGTGCGTGAACTCGTCGACATCCTCCGGCCGCAGCCGGTTTTCGGCTGACTGGGGCTTCGTACCGCGAAGCGGGATCGACGAACTGTGCGCGAGCAGCAGCCGCGGTATGATTTCCGTCTCGATGGTCTGCTCGAGCGCCGCCTTCATGCTGGGCGTCTCTTGCGCTCGCCGCGACTGGACGTGGCGCGCCAACTTCGGTTCGGTGCCGGAGCAAACGTCCCAATCGTACAACACATCGAGCAACTGACGGTGCCCCGGCATGATGCGTGTCCTCCGTATCGACGACACGCGGAACCGGAAGGATGGCCCAACCTGACATCGATCATGTGCGTTTCCGCTTGGCGTCTTTTCGCGCTGTGAAGCCAATAAAGCACGAGCCCAATCGGGGCACCATCTCAATCTGAATAAAAACGCTCGAACTATTTTTGTAAAGTATTTTTTACGTCAATTTTGTTTGACACCTCTCTTGGGCTGGTCGTAGTCTCTCCGCTACAGGCGCCGGGTTGACAGGCGCCGATGCCCGGGGAGATGGACATCGATGGCAGCGCAGCGACCAGTGTCGTCAGCCCCGCTCTACACTCCCGAACAGAGGGCGCGCCGCGACGCTTCACCCTGGACACTCGTCCAGGGAGTTCTCGCGCCGCTGCAGTTTCTGGTGTTTCTCGCCAGTCTGGCACTGGTTGCGC
>JBKBNR010000027.1:0-14706 GCA_046295315.1 Hyphomicrobiaceae bacterium | reverse complement strand
GTGCTCATCGACCAGCGTCATGCCGACGAGAAGCGCGAAGTGATGCACTACGAGGGCGGGCTTGCGGCTTACGTGCGCTATCTCGACCGCTCGCGCACAGGCATCATTCCCGAGCCGATCGCGGCGTCCGGCAGCAAGGACGGCATCGGCTGCGAGATCGCGGTGTGGTGGAACGACAGCTACCACGAGAACACGCTGTGCTTCACCAACAACATCCCCCAGCGCGACGGCGGCACGCACCTCGCGGGCTTCCGCGCCGCGCTGACGCGCATCATCAACAAGTATGCGGAGGAAACCGGCATCGCCAAGAAGGAGAAGGTGGCGATCTCAGGCGACGATTCGCGCGAGGGCTTGTGCTGTGTGCTCTCGGTGAAAGTGCCGGACCCGAAATTTTCCTCGCAGACCAAGGACAAACTCGTCTCGTCGGAAGTCAAACCCGTGGTCGAGAGCGTGGTCGGCGAACAGCTCACGCAATGGTTCGAGGAGCATCCCAAGGAAGCCAAGGCCATTCTCGCCAAGATCGTCGAGGCGGCGGCGGCGCGCGAAGCCGCACGCAAGGCGCGCGAGCTGACGCGGCGCAAGGGCGTGCTGGACATGGCCAACCTGCCCGGCAAGCTCGCCGAATGCCAGGATCGCAACCCGGCCAACACGGAAATGTTCATCGTCGAGGGCGACTCGGCCGGCGGCTCCGCCAAGCAGGGCCGCAACCGCGAGTTCCAGGCGGTGCTGCCGCTGCGCGGCAAGATCCTCAATGTCGAGCGCGCGCGCATGGACAAGATGCTGTCCAGCCAGGAGATCGGCACGCTCATCACCGCGCTCGGCACCGGCATCGGCCGCGGTGAGGATGGCGGCTTCAACCTCGACAAACTGCGCTATCACAAGATCATCATCATGACCGACGCCGACGTCGACGGCGCCCACATCCGCACGCTGCTGCTGACGTTCTTCTATCGCCAGATGCCGGAACTGGTGGAGCGCGGCCACCTCTACATCGCGCAGCCGCCGCTCTACAAAGTCGCGCGCGGCAAATCCGAGACCTACCTCAAGGATCAGCGCGCGCTCGAAGATTATCTGGTCGTCGCGGGATTGGAAGACGCGGTGCTGACGACGGGCGAGGGCGCGGCGCGCGCCGGCCGCGACCTGCGCGAGATCGTCGACACCGCGCGTGGCATCGTCAAGCTGATCGACGACATGCACTCGCGCTATGACCGCTCGATCGTCGAGCAGGCGGCCATCGCTGGGGCGTTCGACGCGAAAGCGCTGGCCAACCCGGACGCCGCCAAGCGCGTTGCGGAAACGGTCGCCGCACGTCTCGACCGCATCGCGGAAGAAACCGAAAAAGGGTGGACCGGCTCGATCGGCAACGAAGGCTATCTGTTCAAGCGCGAAGTGCGCGGCGTGACGGAAGTGCACGCGCTCGACCGCGCCCTCATCGCCTCGCTCGAAGCCCGCCGCCTCAACGAGCGCCACGCGGCGCTGGCCGAGGTCTACGGCGTGCCGGCGACGCTGAAGCGCAAGGACGTGACGGTGGCGATCAATAGCCCGCGCGATCTGGTCGATGCGATCTACGAGACCGGCCGCAAGGGCCTGTCGTTGCAACGCTACAAGGGTCTCGGTGAAATGAACCCGCAGCAGCTCTGGGAGACGACGCTCGACAAGGAGGCGCGCACGCTGCTGCAGGTCAAGATCGGCGACCTCGGCGAAGCGGACGAGATCTTCT
This sequence comes from Hyphomicrobiaceae bacterium, assembly GCA_046295315.1. Taxonomy (GTDB): domain Bacteria; phylum Pseudomonadota; class Alphaproteobacteria; order Rhizobiales; family Hyphomicrobiaceae; genus JAEUMD01. Next base: position 12,986 of record JBKBNR010000027.1, on the reverse strand, counting down.
CCAAGCTGATGGGCGACGTGGTGGAGCCCCGCCGCGAATTCATTCAGGACAACGCGCTCAACGTGGTCAACTTGGACGTGTGAGGGGCGTTTTGCTTCCCCCTAGGAGAGAGGGAACCCAAGATGCGCAGCAGGCAGCGCTCCTCATGACCATCATCTACGTCGATGCGGATGCGTGTCCGGTGAAGGAGGAAGCGGTGCGCGTCGCGGACCGGCACGGCCTCGCCATCCACTTCGTATCGAACGCGTTCATGCGGCTGCCGGATGGCGCCGACGTGCACCGCACGGTCGTCGACGATCACCCGGACGCGGCGGACGACTGGATCGCGGAACGCATCACCCCGCGTGACATCTGCGTCACCGCCGACATCCCGCTCGCGGCGCGCTGCCTGAAAGCCGGTGCGCGCGCCATCGGGCCGACCGGCAAACCCTTCACCGACGCCAGCATCGGCATGGCGCTCGCCATGCGCGATCTGCAGAGGCACCTGCGCGAGACGGGCGAGAGCAAAGGCTACCACGCATCGTTCACACGCGCCGACCGCTCCAACTTCCTGCAGGCCATGGAGATGGCGGTGCAGGCGATCAAGCGCGGTCGGGGATGACGGTTCGAAGTGAGGGCGAGGGGCTCGCCCCCTCGACCCCGACCGTTTAAGAGTGCTCGCCTTCGCCGTCGCCCCACCGGACACCCCGCATGCTCCCCATCCTCACCATTGTCGCGCCGGTGTTCGGCATCATCGCCATTGGCTATGCGGCGGGACGCTGGAAGCTGCTGTCGGCGAACGCTTCGCAAGGCATTTCCGATTTCGCCTTTACCCTCGCGATACCGGCCCTGCTGTGCCGGACCATCGCCACCGCCGAATTCGGCTCCCTGTCGCCAATTGCGATCTGGGGCAGCTTTTACGCGGCCGGCTTCGCGACATGGATCGCGGCGACGCTGGCGACACGACTGGTGCTCGAGCGACCGGCCGCCGACGCGCCAGCCATCGCCATGACGGCGACATTCGGCAATACGGTGATGCTCGGCATTCCGCTGGCGCTCGGCACGTTCGGCACACCCGCGACGGCGGTGATCGCGCTCATTCTGTCGATCCACGCGCCGATGTGGTGGCTGATCGGCATGTTGCATGCGCAAGCGACCGGCAGTCAGCCGGGCCAGCCGATTGGGCAGATCGTCAGGAATCTGGCGAGCGACCTCGTCCGCAACCCGATCATCATCGGCATCATGATTGGTGTGGCTTGGCGGTTGACCGGCCTCACCATGCCGGCGGCGCTCGACAAGCTGCTGCTGCTGATGGCGCAGGCCGGCATTCCGACTTCGCTGGTGGCGCTGGGGCTGACGCTCGTCGGGTTCGAGATCAAGGGCCAGATACCGACGCTGCTGGCCGTCGTGGCGCTCAAACTCGTCTTCATGCCGCTGGTCGCGTGGCTGGTGGCGACTGGGGTCTTCGGGCTCGACGCGCTGAGCACCGGCGTGATCGTCATCCTGGCGGCGATGCCGACCGGGGCCAACGCCTTTCTGTTCGCATCACGACTGGAACGGGCCGTCGCCTCGGCGTCGGGCGCGGTGGCGCTCGGCACGCTGGTCGCTGCCGGCACTGCAGCGGTGATCGTCGCCAACCTCGCGCATTGACGCGCCGCATCGGGCCGCAGGGGTAAGGATCGCGTCGGCGTGCGTGTGCGTGTGCGTCTCATTCTCAACACGCCGCAGGTTGTAAGCCGGCAAGGATTGTCCCAGCCGCCGCGAATATGTTAAGCCGCTCTGGTCTTTGAATTGAGGACCGTGATGCGCTTGCGACGTTACCTCGGAGCAATGCTGGCACTACTCGGCCTCGGATCAGCGCCCGTCGCGGCGGGTCCGGCGCTGTTGTTCGAGGCCTCGAGCGGCAAGGTTCTCTATGCGGAGGACGCCGACAACCACTGGCATCCGGCCTCTCTCACAAAAATCATGACGGCTTATGTCGTGTTCGAGGCGATCCGCGAAGGAAAGATCGCGCTCGACGGCAAGCTCGTCTGCACCGAGAACGCCAACAAGGAACCGCCGAGCAAGATCGGTCTTCCGGTCGGCGCCGAGATGACCGTTGAACTGGGCCTCAAGGCGCTCATCGTCAAGTCCGCCAACGACGTGGCGGTGATGTTGGCCGAGGGCGTCAGCGGCAGTGTCGAGGCGTTTGTCGCCCGCATGAATGCCACCGCCAAAAAGCTCGGCATGACGCGCACCCATTTCGTCAACGCCAACGGCTTGCCGGCCCCCGAACAGGTGACCACCGCGCGCGATCTCGCCAAACTCGCCCGCGCCGTCGTGCGCGATTTTCCCCAGTATGCCGAGTTATGGGCGATGCCGGTCGTGCAGGTCGGCAAGATCAAGCTCGCCTCGCACAACGGACTGCTGCGCACGTTCGAAGGCGCCGACGGCCTCAAGACCGGCTTCATCTGTGACAGCGGTTTCAACGTCGTCGCCAGCGCCACGCGCGACGGCACGCGCCTGATGGCGGTCGTGCTGGGTGAACCCTCCCCGCACGAGCGATCGCTCAGAGCCGCGAGCCTGCTGGAGCACGGCTTCCAGCATTACGGCTGGAAGAATTTCTTCGATACCACCGACATCGACAACATGCCGATGAGCGAGCAGGCAAAGCCCGTCGTTTCCATCCGTGCCAACATCCTGTCGTGGGACTGCGGACACCGGCCGCGCGTGGTCAAGGCGCAAACTCTGAAAACGCTCAAGGAACGCGAGCGCCTGCGCAAGAAGATCAAGGGACAGACCGCCAAGTCTCACGATAGCGACGACGCGGACGGTGCCGCCCAACCCGGCAACGCCGCGAAGCCGGCGGCCCTCTCGAACCCTGTGAAGGCCGAAGCCAGAACCGACTCCCGCAAGACCGACGCGGCGGCAAAAAAGACCGCGACCCCGGCGCCAGCCGCAGCCAAGCCCGCGGTGACGAAACCGAAGCCGAAGCCGGCCGCAGCCGAGTCGGCGGCGCCGCTGAAGCCGGCGGTCGCACCAGCACCGAAGTCGGCAGCGACAAAGCCGGCCAGCGCCAGCAACTGACGATCCGTCCGATCGGGTGAGCCGCGCGGCATGGTCGTCGCGCCGGGCGAGCGCCAGCGCTCTCCTGCCCTTGGCGACCGGCCATGGAATGCGACAGCGTTTTGTGTCCAAATGCGTGCCGCCCGAGCTGCCGTGGCGGACGGGCGAACGCACGAGGGGAGGAGTAGGATGGCGGGGTTCGGATCGGTTCCGGGTGTCTCGGGCGGCTTCAAGCACAAGGCGGGCGGCGGCGCCGACGAAATCGATTTCGAGATCAAGGGCCACGAAATGCAGTTCGTCGAGATCGAGCTCGATCCCGGCGAGAGCGCGATCGCGGAAGCCGGCGGCATGATGTACAAATCGCCGTCGATCGAGATGGACACCATCTTCGGCGATGGCAGCGTCAAGCCGAAAGGTTTGTTGGGCGGCCTCATGGGCGCGGGCAAGCGCCTTCTGACAGGCGAAAGCCTGTTCATGACCGTGTTCACGCACCAAGGCCAGGGCAAGGCGCGCTTGGCCTTCGCGGCCCCCTATCCCGGCACCATCCTGCCATTCCATCTTGCCGACATCGGCGGCACGCTGATCTGCCAGAAGGATGCGTTTCTCTGCGCCGCGAAAGGCGTCTCCATCGGTATCCACTTCCAGAAGAAGATCATGACCGGCCTGTTCGGCGGCGAGGGCTTCATCATGCAAAAGCTCGAGGGCGACGGTTACGCCTTCGTCCACTGCGGCGGCGCGTTGATCGAGAAGCAACTCGCGCCCGGCGAAGTCATGCATGTCGATACCGGATGCATCGCCGCCATGATGCCCTCGGTCGAGTTCGATGTCGTGCGCGCTGGTTCGGTGAAATCCATGTTCTTCGGCGGTGAGGGGTTCTTCTTCGCCGAGTTGCGCGGCCCGGGCAAGGTGTGGCTGCAATCGCTGCCGTTCGCGCGCCTCGCCGGTCGCGTGCTGGCCAATGCCGGACCAATGGGCGGCAAGGGCGAAGGCAGCGTACTCGGCGGCCTGTTCGACGGCGACAACGGGTGATCCGGCGGTGATGTGCGGCGTCGTCGGACTTGCGCAAGCGGGTCCGATGGCGTAACCGCGCCCGGACACGCAAGGGGGCGCGGCCTGCATGATCCATCTCGACAACATCGCCAAGCAGAATGGGCATCAGATCCTGTTCATCGGTGCGTCCGCGGCGCTTTTGAAGGGTGAGAAGGTGGGTCTCGTCGGGCCCAACGGCGCGGGTAAATCGACGCTATTGCGCATGATCGTCGGCGAGGACGACCCTGACGAGGGCCAAGTCTCGGTCGATCGCGGCGTCACCATCGGCTATTTCAGCCAGGATGTCGGCGAGATGGCCGGCAAGAGCGCCGTCGCGGAAGTGATGGATGGTGCCGGCCCGGTGAGCGAGGTGGCGGCCGAACTCGCCGAACTCGAAGCGGCGATGGCCGACCCTGATCGCGCCGACGAGATGGACGCGATCATCGAGCGCTACGGCGAAGCCCAGTCGCACTTCGAGCAACTCGGCGGCTACGCGCTCGAAGGCCGTGCGCGCGAAGTCCTCTCCGGTCTCGGCTTCAGCCAGGAGATGATGGATGGCGATGTCGCCAAGCTGTCGGGCGGCTGGAAGATGCGCGTGGCGCTGGCCCGCATCCTGCTGATGCGCCCCGACTGCATGCTGCTGGACGAACCGTCGAACCACCTCGACCTCGAAAGCCTGATCTGGCTCGAACAGTTCCTTCGCGACTACGATGGCGCGCTGCTGATGACCTCGCACGACCGCGAGTTCATGGATCGAATCGTGACGCGGGTCATCGAAATCGACGGCGGCGAACTGACGAGCTACTCCGGCAACTACCACTACTACGAGCAGCAGCGGGCGCTGGCCGAGAAGCAGCAGCAGGCGCAGTACGAGCGCCAGCAGGCGATGCTAGCCAAGGAAATGCGCTTCATCGAGCGCTTCAAGGCGCGTGCGTCGCATGCCGCGCAGGTGCAGAGCCGCGTCAAGACGCTGGAAAAGATCGAGCGGGTCGAACCACCGCGGCGGCGCCAGGCCGTGGCTTTCGATTTCGCCCCGGCGCCGCGTTCGGGCGAGGACGTCGCCATGCTGAAGCGCGTCAAGAAGCGCTACGGCAGCCGGACGATCTATGACGGGCTTGATTTCCACGTCCGCCGCCGCGAGCGCTGGTGCGTGATGGGCATCAACGGCGCCGGCAAGTCGACGCTGCTGAAGCTGATCGCCGGCGCGGCGGAGCCCGACGACGGCACGGTGGCCATCGGCGCCAGCGTCAAGATGGGCTATTTCGCACAGCACGCCATGGATCTGCTCGACGGCGAGCGCACCGTGTTCCAGACGCTCGAAGATCAGTTCCCGCAGGCCGGACAGGGAACGCTCAGGACGCTCGCGGGGTGCTTCGGCTTTTCCGGCGACGACGTCGAGAAGCGCTGCCGCGTGCTATCCGGCGGCGAGAAGGCGCGCCTGGTCATGGCGCTGATGCTGTTCGACCCGCCGAACTTCCTGGTCCTCGACGAGCCGACCAACCACCTCGACATGGCGACCAAGGACATGCTCATCAAGGCACTGTCGCAATACGAAGGCACCATGCTGTTCGTCTCGCACGACCGCCATTTCCTCGCCGCGCTGTCGAACCGCGTTCTGGAACTGACTCCGGACGGCGTTCATGTATATGGCGGCGGATATACCGAATACGTCGAAAGGACGGGACAGGAAGCGCCGGGGCTGATGCCGGCGCGCGGCGCCTAACCAGGCGTTTGCCGTATCGCCACACGCTCCGCCGCGACGAGAGGTGGTATGGCGGCGCACACCGATTGCGCGTATAGGAGCGCCTTGATGATCAGGCTGCGTCCGCCCGTTCGCGCTTCCGCGACGGCGGTCCTCGTGGTGCTCACCAGACTTCTGCTCACCGATTACCGCTGCCCGTCGCCAAATCGTCAGGTGCAGAGGCTGGACCCGCGATGTGACGTCGCGTGTGGCGCTCGCCGTTCCGACAGCGGCTCGGCACGAACGCGGTGCAGGTGGGCGGATGTCGGATCTGAAACACGAGCCGGGGCCATGCTTTGAGACGTTCGCACCCATGACATTCCCGGCCACCAATCCCGCGCTGGCGCGCGCTCTCGCCGCACGCGGCTACGCCGTCGCGACTTCTGTTCAGCAGGCCGTGCTGGAGGACGGCGCCGCCGGCCGTGACCTGCTCGTCTCGGCGCAGACCGGCTCAGGCAAGACCGTCGCGTTCGGCTTGGCGCTCGGCGCGACGCTGCTCGGCGACAGCGAGCAGATGCCACCCGTGACGTCCCCCAAGGCGCTAATCGTCGCGCCGACGCGCGAACTCGCCCTGCAGGTGGCCCGCGAACTGACCTGGCTCTATGAGGCGACCGGCGCTCGCGTCGTCACCTGCGTCGGCGGCATGGACGCCCGCGCCGAAGCCCGCCAGCTCGAAGGCCGACCGCACATCGTCGTCGGCACGCCGGGCCGGTTGCGCGACCATCTCGAACGCGGCCGCCTGCACCTGGCCAACCTTGCAGCGGTCGTGCTCGACGAGGCCGACGAGATGCTCGACCTCGGCTTTCGCGAGGATCTGGAATTCATTCTCGACGCGACGCCTGCCGAGCGCCGCACGTTGCTGTTCTCGGCCACCCTGCCGCGCGACATCGAAACGCTCGCCAAGCGCTACCAGCGCGATGCGCTGCGCATCGAGACGGTGCGCCGCAACGAGCCGCACGCCGACATCGATTATTGGGCGCATCGCGTCGTGCCACACGATGTCGAAAACACGCTCGTCAACGTGCTGCGCTTCCACGAAGCGCGCGCGGCAATCGTGTTCTGTGCGACGCGCGAAGCGGTCAATCGCATCAACGCGCGGCTCATCGAACGCGGTTTTTCCGCGGTCGCACTTTCGGGTGAACTGACCCAGCACGAACGCACGCGAGCCCTGCAGGCGCTACGCGATGGCCGCGCGCGGGTTCTCGTCGCCACCGATGTCGCGGCGCGCGGTCTCGATCTGCCCGACGTCGCGCTCGTCATTCATGCCGAACTGCCGAACGACGGCGAGACGCTGCTGCATCGTTCCGGGCGCACCGGCCGCGCCGGCAAGAAGGGCCTTTGCGTGCTGATCGTGCCGTTCAACCGGCGGCGCAAAGCCGATGTGCTGATTGCCTCGGCGCGCATCAAGGTGACGTGGAAGCCGGCGCCGCCGCCGGAGCAGATCCGCGCCCGCGACCAGGAGCGCTTTCTCGCCGACGCCAGTTTCACGACGCCGGCCACTGAGGAAGAAACGCAACTCGTGCGCACCATGCAGGGGCTGCGCACCGCTGACGAGATCGCGCTCGCCTTGGTGCGTTTGCACCGGGCGCAGCTTCCAGCGCCCGAGGAGTTGGCCGCCGATACCGGCCCGCCGCCACGTCGCGAGTGGAAACCGCGCGATGCGGGTTCGCAGGGCGACCGCCCGCGCAAGCCATGGCAACGCGACGGAGAGAGCAACGCCGACCGCCGCCCCCGGCAGAGCCGCGGTGACGGCGATACGGGGACGGGGCGGGCACGGCGCGAAGACCCGCGGCCCATGTCGTGGTTCCGCATCAACATCGGCCGCGAGCGCAACGCCGACCCGCGCTGGCTGCTGCCGCTGATCTGCCGCGCTGGCGGCGTCACCAAGACCGAGATCGGCGCAATCCGCATCGAGCAGCGCGAAACCCGCTTCCAGATCCTCGCCGAAGCCGCCGACCAGTTCGAGCTTGCCGCGCGGACCGCAGCGAAGAAGGAAGGCCATATCGTTCGCGTCGACGGCGGCGCCGCGGGAGACATCGGCGGAATTCTCGACGAGGTCGAAAAGGTCGCCGCGACGCCGACATCGGCTCCGGCACGGCCCGGCGGCGCACGCGCAGCCAAATACACCACGGCACCGACGCATGGGTCCGCAACGGGCGGCGCCGAGAAGCCACGCTGGCGCCAACGACCGGATGGCGAAGCAAGCGGATTTGCTGCCCGCCCGGCCAAACCGCGCTGGAGCAAGGACGTGGCAGGCCGTGACGATAAGCGCGGCCCTGCCGCCCGCGAAGACCGCCCGTCGGAGCACGCGGGCGCGAAATTCGCCAACAGCACCCCGAAAAAGAAAAAGCACCGCTCGCCGTCACCGCCGAAATCGTGAGTTCGTCGGTTTTCCCGATGGCCGGCGGCACTGTGCCGTTCATCTCGTTGCAGCACCCACCGTCGCACACCACCCCGGTGCCGAGGCGCGGTGACGGCTGGTCGATGGAGGGGCGGGCGGCGTCGCCTCCCTCACGGGCGCACGCGTCTGCACCGCAGCCGAATGGCACACCCTCGACGTTCAGGCAGCGGCCGCGCGATAGGCAGCAGCCGCTTCGTCCAAAACTCTGACCGCCTCCGAAACCTGAGCCGGGGCGGCCTCGTTCTGCACGCCGCGTTTACATCCATCATCTAAGGTTCGTGCGAAGCCCGCTGTTGTCCACGGCGCAAACCTTGCTTACCCTTCCGTTAACGGTGAGGCGGCCACCGTCCTGTCGCAGTCGTAACGGCACGATATTTGGCCCCGCCGCCCGGTGGGGCCGTCCGAACCGGAGTTGCATGGCCCGATGATGCTCGAAACCGAAACAGTTCTCGATCGCCGCTGGCTGCGCCGGCACGTCTCGTTCTGGCGCATTGCCGCGGTCGCGGCCATCATCGTCGCCATCGGCGCGGTGGCATTCTCGAACGAGCGCGTCGCGGGGCTGGTGGACAGCAAGCACATTGCCCGCGTCAGCATTTCCGGCGCCATCACCGAGAACCGCGACCAGCTCAAGATGCTGAAAAAGCTGGCCGACGACGACAAGGCGGCCGCCGTCATCGTCTACATCGACAGCCCTGGCGGCACCTCGACGGGCGGCGAAGCACTGTATGAGGAACTGCGCGCGATCGCCAAGAAGAAGCCGCTGGTCGCCCAGTTCGGCACGCTCGCCGCCTCCGCTGGATACATCGTGGCGCTGGCCTCCGACCACATTGTTTCGCGGGGCAACACCATCACCGGTTCGGTCGGCGTTCTGGTGCAGTGGCCGGAGTTCGCCGGGCTCTTCGAGAAAGTCGGCATCAAGGTCAACGAGATCAAGAGCGGTGAACTGAAAGCCACCCCGTCACCTTTCCTGCCCGCCGACGAGGCCGGCAAAGCCGTGACGCGCGACATGGTGGAGGACAGCTTCAAATGGTTCGTCGGCCTCGTCCGCGAACGCCGCGGCATCGACACCGCCGCCGTTCCGGGCCTGGAAAAGGGCCGTATTTTCACCGGCCGGCAGGCGCTCGAGCACAAGCTGGTGGACGAATTGGGCGGCGAAACGGAGGCCGTGCGCTGGCTCGAAGAGAAGCGCCAGGTGGCGAAGGATCTCAAGGTCGTCGATTGGAAACCGGAAACACAGCGGCGTTTCTCGGTGCTTGGGTTGTTCGGCTCGATCGCCCGCGACGTGACCAGCGACATGCTGGCCGGAGCGGGCGAAGCCATCGCGCAGCATGCCGGCTCCGCACCATGGCGGCTTGACGGCCTCGTTTCGGTTTGGCACCCTTCGGAAAATTAGTGTTATAACAAGCACTTTTCCGGGAGGTTCCACGTCGTGATCAAGTCCGAGCTGATCCAGCGTATCGCTGCGTCGAACCCGCACCTGTTCCATCGCGACGTCGAGCGCATCGTCAACGTCATCTTCGACGAGATCGTCGATGCGCTGGCGCGCGGCGACCGCGTCGAGTTGCGCGGTTTCGGCGCCTTCACCGTCAAGCACCGCCCGGCCCGCGAGGGGCGGAACCCGCGCACCGGCGACGCGGTGCCGGTGGACGAAAAGTTAGTAACGATCTTCAAGACCGGCAAGGATTTGCGCGACAAGCTGAACAAGTCGGCGAAATCGGCCTGACGGTGGGCGACAGGCGCTGTCCGGCGAGCCTTGCGGCGTTGACGCTGATCGGACGGCAGCCGCCGCTGCTCTCGCCAAAGTCTCGCAAGATGCGCTAATCTCGGTCCATCCGCCGTCGCGGGTTTCACCCTTGGCCGTCGCTGCCCCGGCGGTGTTCGGGGCAAGCCGGTCACCTGCATTGACGAGGCATCGCCGTGCTGAAACGTATCCTGCTCGTACTCCTGGCTTTCCCGGTCGCCATCTTCCTGGTGACGCTGGCCGTCGCCAACCGCCATTCGGCGCGGCTGATCCTCGATCCGTTCCGGCCGGAGGCGCCGGTGCTCTCGGTCGAATTGCCCTTCTACGCCTACCTGTTCGGCGCACTGCTGATCGGCGTCGTGGCCGGCGGCACCGCGGTCTGGTTGACCCAGGGGCACTGGCGGCGGACGGCGCGGGTACGGACGCAGGAGGCCCGCCGTTGGCACGCGGAGGCCGACCGCTTGGCGCGCGAGCGCGACGCGGAAGTCGGCCGCGCCAAAGCCCTCGCCATCGCCGGCCGCTGAGGCGGCGAGCGCCAGTCGAATTGGCTGAGCAGGGAAAAGCATGCCGCTCGAAGCCCTGTTCTCGTCCCTTATCGCCTTTCTGGATGCCACCGCCGTCGGTGTCTTCGCGGTAACTGGCGCGCTGGTCGCCAGCCGCAAACAGATGGACATCTTCGGCTTCGCGCTGCTCGGCACGGTGACGGGCGTCGGCGGCGGTACGGTGCGAGACGTGTTGCTCGGCCGGCTGCCGGTGTTCTGGGTCGAGAAACCGGCTTATGTCGGCATAGCGCTCATCGTCTCCGCAATCGTCTTCTTCACCGCCCACATCCCCGAGTCGCGCTATCGTCTGCTGCTGTGGCTCGACGCCGTCGGTCTGGCGCTTGTCTGCGTCATCGGCGCTTCGATCGGGCTCGAAGCGGGGCACGGACCGTTCATCGCGGTGGTGATGGGCGTCATCACGGCCGTATTCGGCGGCATCATCCGCGACGTGCTCGGAGGCGAAAGCCCGGTGATCCTGCGCCGTGAGATCTACGTCATTCCGGCGCTGATCGGCGCCGTGCTGTTCGTCGTCTCTTATCAGGGCGGCGTCGTCTATCCGATCGCGGCGCTCGGCGGATTCCTTGCCTGCTTCACCGTGCGCGCCATGGCGCTGATGTTGGGTTGGTCGCTTCCCGCTTACAGACCGCGCCCGGCAAGGCCAGCGAATGCGGTCGCTCCCGATGGCTCGGGCCCACGAGGTTACGGAGACCCGGATTGAGTACTGAGGCCAAAATCTGCGGCATTCGCGGCGAAGCGGCCCTCGAGGCGGCCTTGAACGGCGGCGCGCGCTGGATCGGCCTCGTGTTCGTCGCCAGGAGTCCGCGTTGCCTGGACATTTCGCGGGCGGCGGAACTGGCGGCACTGGCGCGCGGGCGGATCAAGATCGTGGCGCTGGTGGCCGACGCCGACGACGCGGAAATCGACACCATTGTGCGCGGTGTCGGCCCAGATGTGCTGCAACTCCACGGTCACGAGACGATGGAGCGCGTGGCGGCCATCCGCGCGCGTTTCGGCGTGCCCGTCATCAAGGCCGTCGGCGTGGCGACCGCAGCCGATGTGGCCGCCGCCTTCCGCTATCATGCGCCCGGCCGGCTGGCCGACCTCGTACTGCTCGACGCCAAGGCGCCGCCCGGCAGCGACCTCAAGGGCGGCCACGGCGCCCCGTTCGACTGGATGATCCTGTCGGCGGTGCCGATCGACGTGCCCTACATGCTGGCCGGCGGCCTCAACCCCGGCAACGTCCGCGACTGCATTCTCAAGACGGGTGCGCCGGCGGTCGATGTCTCCTCCGGCGTCGAGACCGCACCGGGCGAAAAGTCGCCGGAGTTGATCCAGCGCTTTCTTCAGGCGGTAAAGACAGCTAAGCAGAGGCTTTGAGACCGGCGCACAGGTGAAGTCCTCACCGAACGAGACCGGGCTGCGCCGCCCGAGCTCCGCGGAAATACGTTCGCATCGAAGGCATCCACGATGGCCACTCCGACCGACAAGAACAGCGAATCGAAACTGAACAGCCTGCGCAACGGGCCCGACGAGCGCGGCCATTTCGGCATGTTCGGCGGCCGCTTCGTCGCCGAGACGCTGATGCCGCTGATCCTCGATCTGGAGAAGGCTTACAATGATGCCAGGACCGACCCGGCGTTTCATGCCGAGTTGACCAGCCTCAACACCTTCTACGCCGGCCGGCCGAGCCCGCTCTATTTCGCCGAGCGGCTGACGGTGCATTTCCGCGAGCAGGCGAAGGCCAAGGGCGGCAGCGGCGGTGCCAAGGTCTACTTCAAACGCGACGAGTTGAACCACACCGGCTCGCACAAGATCAACAACTGTCTCGGCCAGATCCTGCTCGCCAAGCGCATGGGCAAGACGCGCATTATCGCCGAGACGGGCGCCGGCCAGCACGGCGTCGCGGTGGCGACGGTCTGCGCGCGCTTCGGCCTGCCGTGTGAGATCTACATGGGCGCCACCGACGTCAAGCGCCAGTCGCCCAACGTGGCGCGCATGTACATGCTCGGCGCCAAGGTGAACCCGGTGACGTCTGGGGCCGGCACGCTGAAAGACGCGATGAACGAGGCGCTGCGCGACTGGGTGACCAACGTCCGCGACACGTACTATATCATCGGCACGGCGGCAGGCCCCCACCCCTATCCGCAGCTCGTCCGCGATTTCCAGTCGGTGATCGGCAAGGAGACGCGCGAGCAGATGATGGCCGCGGAAGGCCGGCTGCCTGACACGCTCGTTGCCTGCATCGGCGGCGGCTCGAACGCCATCGGCCTGTTCCATCCGTTCCTCGACGATGCGGGGATCAAGATCTACGGCGTCGAAGCCGGCGGGCATGGCCTCAACGTTCCCAACGGCCATGCGGCGAGCATGAACGGCGGCACGCCCGGCGTGCTGCACGGCAACCGGACGTATCTGCTACAGGACGACGACGGGCAAATTCTCGAAGGTCACTCGATCTCGGCCCGCCACGATTCTCCGGGCGTCGGACCGGAGCACGCGTGGCTCAAGGCT
>JBKBNR010000026.1:0-14793 GCA_046295315.1 Hyphomicrobiaceae bacterium | reverse complement strand
GAGGGGAACGGTGGGGTTGGGAACGGTCGTGTAACCGCCGTCGCCGAACAGGCTCGCGAGGCGCTGCGGCGCCGTCATCCGGTCGTGATACTCGGACCCCGGAAAGACGAACTGGTTGGCCTCGAGATCCTTGGTGAACACCATTTGCCCGGTTTCCGGGCACTTCTTCCACAGGTCGTCGGGCACATCGCGCTTCGTTGTCAGGAAGCTGCGGATCTTGGGCCGGACGACATTGTTGATCCAGTTGGACACGCGCTTCTAGGCTCCCTTTGCAGCCAACCTCAAACAGCCCTGGCCAGGCGAAAACGGATGCGGGGGCCGCCGACTTCGCTTCAGGTCGCGGCGCGTCCCGTCGAACAGTCCTATTCGGCACCGAACCGACGGCGGCCTCGGTCGAGCCGCCGGAGCGGATGCGCCGCCTCGCCATCGAGTTGCCCGGCACTCGTGCCGAGCTCTCCGAACCTCACCTATCTGATGGTCGGGGATGACCGTCCCGAGAGCCCTTGGCTCCTGCGGCACCGCCATTCCCGTCGTGCCTGTCGGCCGGCGCGCTTCCCGCCGCCGCGAGGCGAGGGTGCGGCCGTCATCCGTCACCGGCCAAGCTACAATCATACTCCTCGACGATGGCGAGCGCATCCTCGACCGTTGCGCGGCGCCACTCGGCTGAATGCGTTGCCAGCCATATCGCCGCGAGGTGCCGATTAACGAGTGCGCAGGGCACCCGCAAGCCCTTTCACCAGATTTAAGACGGACGGGGCCGTGTTGCCAGAGGCGCGGCGCTCGCCGTCCAGGCTTTTCTCGATCGCGGTTACGATCGCCGACCCGACGACGACGGCATCGGCGAATCTGGCCATGGCCGCGACATCGGCGGCGGTTTTCACGCCGAAACCGACGGCCACGGGCAAGTCCGTCGAGCGCTTGATCCGGCCGATCTGCTGCTCGACCGCGGCAGCATCCGCCGACGCGGAACCCGTGATACCCGTGATCGAAACATAGTACACGAACCCCGACGTATTCGACAGAACCGCCGGTAGGCGCTTTTCGTCTGTCGTCGGAGTAGCCAGGCGGATGAAGTTGAGACCGGCCGCGACGGCTGGCAGACACAACTCGTCGTCGGCCTCCGGCGGCACGTCGACGACGATCAGTCCGTCTACACCTGCGGCGACCGCATCGGCGATGAAACGTTCGTTGCCATAGACGTAGATCGGATTGTAATAGCCCATCAGGACGATGGGGGTCACATCGTCATTGCGTCGAAATTCCGCAACCATATCAAGTGTTTTCGTCATCCGCTGACCGGCCTGCAGAGCGCGCAGCGACGACGCCTGGATGGCGGGGCCGTCGGCCATCGGATCGGAGAACGGCATGCCGAGTTCGATCAGGTCAGCGCCCGCTGCCGGCAGCCCGGTCAAGATCGCCTGCGATGTGACGAGGTCGGGATCACCGGCGGTGATGAATGTGACGAGGCCGGCGCGGCCCTCGGCCCTCAGCGCGGCGAAGCGGCGGTCGATGCGTGTTTCGGTCATGGTCTCGACTTCAGGACTGCGCGGCGGGCTGCGAGGGCCCGGGCCGAATGCGACTGCGGCGCGCGATGTTCGCCGCCGGACCTCCCTTAGCACTGGCGATAGCCGTGCGATAGCGCACATTGCGGCGCATATGCCCCTCGCCGAAGAGGCCCGCGTCCCCGATCTCGGTCAGCCGGCTTGCGCGATGTGCGCCTCCGCGATCAGGCGGGCGATTTCCGAGCGGCACGAGCCGCAATTGCTGCCGGCCTTCACGCAATCGCCGACAGCAGCGACGGTGGCGCAGCCCTGGTCCACAATCGCGGTGATGATCTCGGTGCGGCCGACATCGAAGCATGAACAGACGACGGCGCCGCGATCCTTCTTGGTGCCGCCCGGACGGCCCGCGAGCAGGTCTTGCCGGTCGCCACCCTCGATGGATGCGCCGAGTTGCTCGATGGCCCAGGATCGCGACACGGCGACGGGGGAGCGCGCGACATAGAGCAGACCCGAGCAGCGCGCGCCGTCGAACGCCGCGAAGCGGTGCTGGCCGGTGGCGGTGTCGCTGTACGACATCAGCTCCAGGGGCACCCCACCGTCCGCCGCGCCAATCAGCAGTGTCTGCGCGAGCGCAGCGAAATCGCGGTCTTGGCCCGCGTCTGCGATTTCGATGCGAAAGCCGCCGCGCGCCGGGGCGAAGGCTGCGTAATCGTAGGCAGCGATCTCCGGCCGCAAGTTGGTGACGGCGAAGGCGTACCAGCGGGCTTTGAACGGCGCCACCGCGACGGGCGTGAACTTCATCTCGGGCTGACCGGACACGGGATCGACGTTGCCGGCAACCAGCGAGTCGACGCGCGCCCGCGTCGCCAGTTGATCCGTCCAGTGCATCGGCGCGAACACGCTGCCGCGCTGCTGGCGATCGGTGACGATCGTCCGCGCCAGCATGGAGCCGCGCGGCGAGGTGATCTCGGCGATCATGGCGGCGCGCAGACCGAGCGCGATCGCATCCTCGGGATGCACCTCGACGAAGGGTTCGGCATAGTGCGTGACGAGGCGCGGCGTTTTGCCGGAGCGCGTCATGGTGTGCCACTGGTCGCGGATGCGGCCCGTGTTCAGCACCAGTGGAAAAGCGGCGCTGGTGGCGCTCGCCGGTGCGCGATACGGCGTTGGGACGAAGCGGGCGCGGTGGTCGGGCGTGAAGAACCGGCCATCGGCGAAGAACCGGCTGTCCGGTGCAGCCTTGCCGATCGCGGCGTTCTCACCGGTCTTCTGCGGCGCAGGCCACTGCGTCGGGCGAAGCGAAGCATAGTCGTCGCGCGTGAGCGATGCGAATGCCGAAATGTCGAGATCGCGCGTGCCGCCGTTGCGGGCGCCGGTCAGCGCCGCGTACTCGCGGAAGATGTCGCTGGCGTCTGCGTAACCGAAGCCGTTTGCGAATCCCATGCGCTTGGCGACTTCTGCGATGTGCCGCCAGTCGGGGCGCGCTTCGCCGGGTGCGTCGAGGACGGCACGCTGACGTGAGATGCGCCGCTCCGAGTTCGTCACCGTGCCGTCCTTTTCGCCCCACGCGGCGGCCGGCAGCAGCACGTCGGCGAAAACGGCCGTGTCGGTGTTGGCCGTGATGTCGGAGACCACGACGAACGGGCACGTCGCCAGCGCCCGCTTCACCGCGTCGGCATCGGGCACGCTGACCACGGGATTTGTCGACATGATCCACAACGCCTTGATGCGGCCGTCGGCGACGGCGTCGAACATGTCGACGGCCTTCAGGCCCGGCCTCGATGCGATGCGCGGGCTGTTCCAGAAGCGCTGGACAATCTCGCGATGGCCGGCGTTGTCGAGGTCCATGTGTGCGGCGAGCATGTTGGCAAGGCCGCCGACCTCGCGGCCCCCCATGGCGTTCGGCTGCCCCGTGACCGAGAACGGCCCCATGCCCGGCTTGCCGATGCGCGCCGTCGCCAAGTGGCAATTGATGATCGCGTTGACCTTGTCGGTGCCGGCGCTCGATTGATTGACACCCTGGCTGTAGACCGTGACGGTGCGCGCGTTACGCGCGAATAGGTCGTAGAAGCTCGCGATCTGCGCTTGCGTGAGCCCCGTCCTCTCGGTGATGGCGCTCAACGGCATGGCGCGCGCGATGGTGAGTGCCGCATCGAAGCCGTTGGTGTGTTCAGTGACGAAACGCTGGTCGACGTGGCCACGCTTCACGAGATGCGCGAGGAGACCATTGAACAACGCCACGTCGCTGCCGGGCTTCACCGCCAGATGCATGTCGGCGATCTCGCACGTCGCGGTTCGGCGCGGATCGACGACGACGACGCGCGTGCCCTTGGCTTCGCGCGCCGCGGCGAGCCGCTGGAACAGAACCGGATGGCACCACGCGAGATTCGATCCGACCAGCACGACGAGGTCGGCAATCTCGAGGTCGTCATAGGTGCCGGGAACGGTATCGGCACCGAAGGCGCGCTTGTGGCCGGCGACGGAGGACGCCATGCACAGCCGCGAGTTGGTATCGATGTTGGCGGTGCCGATGTAGCCCTTCATCAGCTTGTTGGCGGCGTAGTAATCCTCGTTGAGTATCTGCCCCGAGACATAGAGGGCGACGCTTTCCGGGCCGTAGTCTGCGATCGTCTCGCTGAAGCGGCGGGCGATTGTATCGAGTGCGGTGTTCCAGGTCGCGGCGCGGCCATCGACGATCGGCTGCAGCAGCCGGTCGGCGAGCGACAACGTCTCGCCGAGCGCCATGCCCTTCGAGCACAACCGGCCGAAGTTGGCAGGGTGATCGGGATCGCCCTCGATCTCGGCGGTGCCATCCGGCAGCGGGCGGGCGAGGACGCCGCAACCGACACCGCAATAGGGGCATGTGGTGCGGGTCCAGCCGTCGCTCATGTTCGCCATTCCCTCACGGTTTGACAGGTGCGAGCGAGGTCGCATCGAGAAGCAGTCGCCCGCCTTCCACGCGGACGGCGTGGGTGGTGGTGGCCCCTTCGTCGGCCCCACAGGCCGCGCCTGTTTCAAGGCTGATGACCCAGTTGTGCAGCGGGCAGGTCACCGATTTTCCATGCACGATGCCCTGGCTCAGCGGGCCGCCCTTGTGCGGGCACCTGTCGTCGAGGGCGAACACTTCGTCGTCGGCGGCGCGAAACAATGCGACGCAGCCGCGCGGCGTTTTGACCAGCCGTGCGCCGAGCTTCGGGATGTCGTCGAGGGCGCCGACGTCGATCCAGTTCTTTTGCGACATGTTCATTCGGCAGCCTCCATGCGCGTCAGATCGGCGAGCGGCTTGAACTCGTGCGCTTCCTTGCCCTCGGCACGCTCGCGCCATGGATCGGATTGCGAATAGCGCTGCGAGATGTCGAAGCGTGCGACGAGTGCGCGGCGCTTTTCCCTGTCGTCGAGCGTCGCGGCACGGATGCTGTCGAGGCCGACGCGCTTCATCCATTTGTAGATGCGTTCGAGATAGCGGCCCTGCTCGCGGTAGAGCTGCAGAACCGCGGCAATGATCTCGATCGTGTCGGCTTCGTTGTCGGCGTGACCGAGGACCACGGTGCCCTGTATGTCGAGGCCTGCCGCACCGCCGATGTGGATGTCGTAGCCGCTATCGACGCAGACGACGCCGATGTCCTTGCACGTCGCCTCGGCGCAGTTGCGCGGACAACCAGAGACCGCGAGCTTGACCTTCGCTGGCGTCCACGACCCCCACAGGTATTTCTCGATTTTGACGCCGAGGCCGGTCGAATCCTGCGTGCCGAAGCGGCACCATTCCGACCCGACACACGTCTTGACGGTGCGCAGGCCCTTTGCGTAAGCCGCGCCCGACACCATGCCAGCCTTGTTGAGATCGGCCCATACCGCGGGCAGATCTTCTTTTCTCACGCCCAGCATGTCGATGCGCTGGCCACCGGTGACCTTGAGTGTCGGAATCTTGAATTTGTCAACAACGTCGGCGATGGCGCGCAACTCGTTGGCGCTGGTCAGCCCCCCCCACATGCGCGGCACGACGGAGAACGTGCCATCCTTCTGGATGTTGGCGTGCACGCGTTCGTTGATGAAGCGCGACTGGCTGTCGTCGACGTAGGTCTCGGGCCATGTGGCGAGCAGGTAGTAGTTGAGCGCCGGGCGGCACTTCGCGCAGCCGTTGGCGCTTCTCCACTCCAGTTCCTGCATCACCGCAGGGACGGTCTTCAGGTCCTTCGCGACGATCAGGCGGCGCACGTCGTCGTGGCCATGATGGGTGCAACCGCACATCGGCTGCACCGCAGCCGGGTTATAGGAGTCGCCGAGTGTCAGCTTCATCACCTGTTCGACGAGGCTGGTGCACGAGCCGCACGAGGCGGAGGCTTTGGTGTGGGCGCGCACATCGTCGAGCGAGGTCAGACCCTTGGCCGTGATGGCGTTGATGATTCGGCCCTTACACACGCCGTTGCAGCCGCAGATTTCCGCGTCATCCGGCAACGCTGCAACGGCCGCCATAGGGTCCAGCGGCGATCCTCCGGCGTAGTTCTGCCCGAAGATCAGCGTCTCGCGCAACTCGGAAACATCGCTGCCGCGCTTGAGCAGGTCGAAGAACCACGCGCCATCGCCTGTCTCGCCGTACATGACGACACCGGTCAACTTGTTGTCCTTCAGCACGAGGCGCTTGTAGACGTTGCGCGCCGCATCGCGCAGCACGATCTCCTCGCGGTCCGGTGCTTCGGCAAAGTCGCCCGCCGAGAAAAGATTGATTCCCGTCACCTTCAGCTTGGTCGCGGTGGCGCTCGGCGTGAAGCTCGCGGTCGTATCGCCGCAAAGCTGCGCCGCGACGACGTTGGCCATTTCGTACAGTGGCGCGACGAGGCCGAACACCTGGCCGGAGGCTTCGGCGCATTCGCCGAGTGCGAAGATGTCTGGATCGCTGGTGCGCATATCGGGCGTCACGACGATGCCGCGATTGACTGCAAGGCCGGCAGCCTTCGCGAGGCCCGCGTTTGGCTTGATGCCAACCGCCATGACGACGATGTCGGCGGCGATCTCCGAGCCGTCGTCGAGGCGCACGGCCTTGACGCGTTGTGGCCCGAGCGCCGCGTTCGTCGCAATGATTTCCTTGGTGTTGGCGCGCGTGATGACGTCGATGCCGCGCGCCTCCACCGCCTTTTTGAGCAGATATCCGGCGCTGGCGTCGAGTTGGCGTTCCATCAGCGTCGGCATGAGGTGGAGGACTGTCACCTCCATGCCCTGCTCTTTGAGGCCTGCGGCGGCTTCGAGGCCGAGCAGCCCGCCGCCGATGACGACAGCCCGCCCGCCGGCCTTGGCTGCCAGCAGCATGGCGTCGACATCGTCGAGATCGCGGTAGGTCAACACGCCGGCGAGTTGATGGCCCGGCACAGGAATGACGATCGGCAGCGAGCCTGTCGCCATGATCAGCTTGTCGTAGCTCGCGGTTACGCCGTGCTGCGACGTGACCGTCTTCGCGGCGCGATCAATCGCCGTGACCTTGTGGCCTTTGTGGAGCGTGATGCCGTGCCGGGCGTACCAGGCATCGCCGTGGATGACGATCTGATCGAACGACTTCTCGCCCGAGAGTACCGGCGAAAGCATGATGCGGTCATAGTTGACGCGCGGCTCAGCGTTGAAGATCGTGATGTCGTAGGCGTCGGGCGATGTTTCGAGCAGGCGCTCGAGCGCGCGGCCCGGCGCCATGCCGTTGCCGACGACCACCAGCTTTTGTTTCTGCATGTCGAGATTGGCTCCAGATGGCCACGTATGAGGAAGCGCGGACGTTCTATTCGGCAGCATCCAGCACGGGCGAGCGGTGTCGCTCGTACAGGAACTTCAGAACAGCCTCGCGGCACTTGAGGTAGACGGGATCGTTGACCAGTTCCAAGCGGCGGCGCGGTCGCGGCAATTGCACGTCCAGCACTTCGCCGATGGTGGCCTGCGGTCCGTTGGTCATCATCACGATGCGATCCGAAAGCAGCACGGCTTCGTCGACGTCGTGCGTAATCATGATGACGGTGTTGCCGAGGCGCGCGTGAATTTCCATCACCGAGTCCTGCAAGTGCGCGCGGGTCAGCGCGTCGAGTGCACCGAACGGCTCGTCGAGCAGCAGCACCTTCGGCTCCATGGCGAGCGCCCGGGCGATGCCGACGCGCTGCTTCATGCCACCCGACACTTCGGATGGACGTTTGTCCTTCGCATGCACCATCTGCACGAGGTCGAGGTTGTGCAGCGTCCAATCGTGGCGTTCGGCGCGCGATTTCTTGGCGCTGAACACCTTGTCCACGGCCATGCGGACGTTGTCGTAGACGGTGAGCCACGGCAGCAGCGAGTGGTTCTGGAAGACGACGGCGCGGTCGGGCCCGGGCTCTGCCACCTCCTTGTTTTCGAGCAGAATGGCGCCGAGCGATACGGGCGTCAGACCGGCGACGAGATTGAGCAGCGTCGACTTTCCGCAGCCCGAGTGGCCGATGATCGAGACGTACTCGCCGCGGGCAATCACCAGGTTGATGTCGGTGAGCACTTCCGTCGACGCCGAGCCGCGCGTGAAGGTTTTGCCGACATGGTCGATTTTCAAGAATGGCATCGCGTTGGTCATGCTGGTTCTCCTTACGATGCCTGGGCGCCGCGGGTCGCGAAGCCGCCGACGGTGGCGACGATGCGATCGAGCAGGAAGCCGACGATACCGATGTAGGCGAGCGCAACGATGATGTCGGACAGCCGCGACGAGTTCCACGCATCCCAGATGAAGAAGCCGATGCCGACACCGCCGGTCAGCATTTCGGCGGCGACGATGGCAAGCCAGGAGAGCCCGATGCCGATGCGCAGGCCCGTGAAGATATAGGGCGCGGCAGATGGGATCATGATGCGCCAGAAGAACTCGACCTGGTTCAAGCGCAGCACCGCTGCGACGTTGCGATAGTCCTGCGGGATGTTGCGAATGCCGACGGCGGTGTTGATGATGATCGGCCAGATGGCTGTGATGAAGATGACGAAGATCGCCGACGGATTGGCGTCGCGGAACGCGGCGAGCGAGATCGGCAGCCAGGCGAGCGGCGGCACCGTGCGCAGCACCTGGAAGATCGGGTCGAGACCGCGCATCGCCCATACGCTCTGCCCGATCAGCGCACCGACCAGAACGCCGACGACAGCCGCCAGACCAAAGCCATAAGCGACGCGCTCAAGCGAGGTCAGCACGCGCCAGCCGAGGCCGATGTCTTGCGGACCGAGCACGAAGAAGGGATCGACGATGAGATCTTTGGCGTCGGCCCAGATGCGCGACGGTGATGGCAGCGATGCTTTGGGCCCGGAACTCGCCAGTTCCCACATGATCATCAAGGTTGCGAGGACGAGGAGCGGCGGCACGACCACGCTGGCAGTGTGCTTCAGGCTGCGCATCCACGGAAGCTCTTTGGCGAATGCCATCGCACTTGACGGTGCAGCCACCGGTCGAGCCGGAGCCTTTGCCGGCACGGCGATGCTTGGGTCGGTGAGCGCCGCGACGGCGGCGGGTACGGGCCCCGCTGCCGTTTCGACCATGCTTGCGCGCATCGGATGTGCGGTCATGGCGTCAGTTCTCCATTCCTGTTGGGGCTGATCGCGTCATCAGGCGAAGGCGCGCTGGATCGACAGCGACTTGAGGTAGGCCATCGGGTCGGCGGGATCGAACACTTTGCCGTCGAAGAACGTCTCGGTGCCACGGCTGTCGCCGCTCGGAGCATCGGGGATGCCGAGCGTCTTGGCCGCCTCGGTCCACAAGTCCGAGCGGTTCGTCTTGTCGACGAGCGCCTTGATGTCGGTATCCGCGGCGAACTTGCCCCAACGGATGTTCTCGGTGACGAACCAGGTGTCGAGGCTCTTCCACGGATAGGAGGCGGCACCGTTCTCGCCCCAGTATTTCATGTAGAGGTTCGTGCCTTTTTCGATCCTGCCGCGGCCGTAATTGATGTCGCCCTTGATGCGGCCGATGATGTCCGCCACCGGCACGTTGAACCACTGCCGCTTGCCGATGATCTCGGCCATCTCCTGCTTGTTCTCCATCTTGTCGCACCACATCTGCGCCTCCATCACCGCCATCATGATGGCTTTGGTGGCGTTCGGATTCGCATCGACCCAGTCGGCGCGCATGCCGAGGACCTTCTCCGGGTGCTTGAACCAGATTTCGCCCGTCGTGGCGGCGGTGAAGCCGATGTCCTGATTGACGAGTTGCTCGTTCCAGGGTTCGCCGACACAGAAGCAATCCATGTTGCCGACCTTCATGTTCGCCACCATCTGCGGTGGCGGCACGACGATTGTTGAAATGTCCTTGTCGGGGTCGATGCCTCCAGCCGCAAGCCAATAGCGCAGCCACAGATCGTGCGTGCCGCCGGGGAAGGTCATGGCGGCCTTCACTTCCTGGCCGGCGGCGCGCTTTTTGGCGAAGACCTCTTTCAAAGGCGCGCTATCCGTGCCAACGGGCAGGTCCTTGTACTCGTTGGAAACCGAGATGCCCTGGCAGTCCTCGTTGAGATTGAGCAGCGTGTACATCGGCAGCGGTTGGCTGTTCTGCATAACCTTGCCGGTCGAATAGAGATGCGTCTTCGGCCGCAGGATGTGGCCGCCGTCGATGCCGTTGGCCTTGGTGCCGAGCGCCATGTTGTCGCGCGTCGCGCCCCACGAGGCTTGCTTGAGGATCTCCATGTCGGGGAGGCCGTACTTGTCAAAGAGACCCTTCTCCTTGGCGATCACGAGAGGTGCGGCATCGGTGAGTGCGATGTAGCCAAGCTTGGTGCCTTTGACTTCCGGGCCAGAACCTTGCGCGAAGGCGCCGCCGGGGAACGCGGCCTTGATCGCGGAGAACAGCGCCGCGGTCGCGACCGTCGCGGAGGTCGTGCGAAGCAGGGTCCGGCGATCGATCTCGGCGGCCTTGGCGGTTGCGACCTTGCGGTTCTTGCTCATGAAGCTCTCCTTCGTTGGTGCGCGTGCGTGTGCAGGTTGCGCATGGTGACCGTCTCTCGGGCGCGATGCCCGGCGTCGAAACAAAAAAGCCACCGCGCCGGTCACGATCCCCAAGGATCGTTCGCGGCTCGGCGGCTTTGCCCCGTGCCCGATGGAGGGCACATCCCGTCACATTGTCCGATGAAGCCTTCGTTGGCCTCGCAAAGCTAACAGCAGGTTCCGTGCCAAACATGGTGCGGTGCGAGAAAACCCCGAAAACAGGTGTTTTCTGGCGAATTCTTCGAGGGGTCCGAAACTGCGGAGGGCAGAATCGTCGCTCGTGTTTTGTGCGGTTGCCTCAGCGGCCTGCACATGCGTTGGGCGATGCCGGATTGTCGCAGGCGAAGAATCAGCGACCGCTGCCCGCCGCAACCCGGGCCTGTTCAATCCGGCATCGCAAAGCCGAGCGAGGCGAGATAATCGAGCGCGTGATCGGGGTCGAACAACTGCCCGTCGAATGCGCCGTCGGGGCCAAGTGTCAGTCGACCGCTTGCCGAGCCGACGGGCGTTTCCACCGCCAGCGCGCCCTCGATCTTCGAGTTGGCCGACGGCAGCGGCGCACCGAGTGGCGTCAGCGCGCGGCGGTTGAGATCGGGTCGATAGGTGTCGCGCGCGGTGGCAAAGGCGGCGCGCGTCAACGGCGCATGATGCCAGCGCACCATCTGCGTGTAGAGCCACAGCGCATGCGAGTGCCAGGGGAAGTTGGCGGCGCGCGCCGAAAACGTCAGCAGATCCGGCACGCCGCGTATCGTGCCGTCGGCAGCGACCAGGGCGCGTGTCAGCGCCGGCAACAGGCGTTCGACCGGTTGAGCAAGATATTCGGGTCCCGACATCAACGCGGCGAGGCGAGGGCGGTTTGCCGGTTCGTCGCACCACTGGGCGGCGCGATAGACAGCGCGCACCAGACGGTCGAGCGTATCGGGATTGGCGTCCGCCCAGTCGGCACGGACGCCGAGCACCTTTTCCGGGCTCGAACGCCAGATGTTCGGCTTCGTCGTCACGATGGCGCCAACACCTTCCGCAACGGCGACACTGCCCCAGGGCTCGCCGGCGCAGAACCCGTCGACGTGCCCGGCGGCCAGGGCGGCGGCGGAAAGCTGCGGCGGCACCACCATGATCTCGTAATCGCGACCGGGAATGAGCCCGACGGTGGCCAGCCAGTAGGCGAGTTCGTAGTGGTGAGCGGAATGCGTGTGCACCACGGCGATCACCAGCGGCGCCTCGCCCTTGCGTCGGCGGGCGGCGACGAGCGCCGCCATCGCCGCAGCCGTTGCGGCGGCGTCGAAATCGGACGGTGCGCCGAGGTCGGCCAGTTGCCGCCACAGCGCCCGCGATACCGTGACGGTGTTGCCGCCGAAGCCGAGTGAGATCGGGACGACGAGCGGCGTGTTAAGGGGGGCGAGCTCGAGATTCGATGCGATCGGCATCGGCGCCAGAACGTGCGCGACATCGAGATGGTGGACGGCGAGCTTGTCGCGCACGGTCGCCCAGGACGATTCGCGCGTGATGGCGAGGTGCACGCCTTCGGCCTCGGCGAAACCTTCCGTCGCCGCGACCACGAGTGGTGCGCAATCGAGCAGCGGCATGTAGCCGGCATGGACGGTTGGCATCGTGCCGCGGCTCATGGCTCGTCCTCGCGTTTCAAAAGAGTTGCGGCCAAGACGAGCCCCTCCGCGACGTCGATGATGCGCTTGTTCTGGTTCATCGCCGTCTTGCGGAGTGCGCCATAGGCTTCCGCTTCACTCATGCCGCGCGAACGCATCAGGATGCCTTTGGCCCTGTCGATGACAGAGCGTTCCGCGAGTTCGGACTTGGCGCTTTCGAGCTGGCGCTGCAGACGGTCGAACGCGTTGAAGCGCAGCACGGCGACGTCGAGGATCGCCTTGACGCGCTCTTTCTTCAGCCCGTCGACGATGTAGGCCGAGACGCCGGCCTCGATGGCCGCTTCCATCGACGCCTGGTCGGTACGGTCGACGAACATGGCAACAGGGCGGCGCGCCGCGCGCGATACGGCCAGCATGTGTTCGAGCTGGTCGCGATTGGGGTTCTCGAGGTCGATGAAAATGACGTCGGGGTCGATCTCGACGACGCGGCGCATCAGTTCCGTCTCGGCGCCGAGCACCGTGACGCGCGTGTGGCCGGCCTCGCGCAGCCCCTCCTCGATGATCGAGGCGCGGATGCGGTTGGGGTCGAGGACGAGGATGTGCAGCGGCTTTTCAGCGCCGCGGTCGGACATCGGCATGCCGCATATTCGCTGCGCTGCACAAACGTGGCAAGAGCCTCCGAGCGAGCGCGTTAGCGGCTGATAGCCTCGACGTCTGACGATGTTCGACGCCCGTTCCGCTGCGCGGCGCACAAAAATTGCACACAATTTGATAGGTGGCGATTAGGTATTGCTTGACCACAAAGCAATGATCCAGGTCAGCATTAATACCTGATCGGCTGGCTTATGATAAATACTTGGCTGAAGGCGGTAATTCAGTCGACCGACCATGAAAATGGGGAAATTATCTTATGCGTAACCTTCTCGTTTACTCCACAGTGGCTGCCCTGGCTCTCGGTGCTGCACAGCCGGCCCGCTCGGCCGAAACCATCGTGCCGTTCACCGGGCTCGTGCTCGCCACCTGCGTGTTGACCGTCGGTACACCGGGCATCCTCGGCGCCAACGCCGACTACTCAGTGTTGAGCTCCACCGGAGCGGGCGGTGTCCCAGGCGTCGTGACGGTGCTTTCGACCGGCGCCAACTTCAATGTCAGCGCCATCGCGCCGTCGGCCTTCACGATCGCGCCCGAGGGTGGCAACGACGGCGTCGCGTTCGCGGCGACGTATCAGGGGTCGGGCGCGACGTCGATCGGCAACACGCCGGGCGCCACGGCGACGCGCGTCAACACGGGCATCACGTCGCTGACGGTGAATATGAGCGCCGCCAAGTCGTCGGGTCCGTTCCCGGGTGGCGCGTACACCGCCGAGGTCGTCGTCAGATGCGAGTGACCAGCAGCAAACTCGCGGCGTGCGCGCTGACCATCGCCAGCGCCACGGGCCTTCTCGCAGTGTCTTCGCACGAAGCGGCGGCACAGGCGATGACGCCGATGCGCGGCGAAGTGAAGAGCTTCGCCGACAGGTTCGCCATCCGGGTGTTCCCGCAGAACCCCTACAAGCACCGGATCAAGGTCGAGGTGCGCGTCTACGACGAGACGTTCGCGCCGATCCCGACCGCGGCGGTCGCTCCGGCCGAGATGATGCTCGCGCCAGAGGACAACCGCGGCGTGATGGTCGTCGTGCCTTTCGACGGCTTGCGGGAACGCCGCGTGCGCGTGTGCACCGAGAGCGTCCCGTTTGCCAACACCCTGTCATCGCGCGTGAGGACTCAGGTATGCGGACGCTTCATCGCCTTCAGACTGTCGTGATCGCGAGATCGGCGACGGTCGCCCTCGCCGGGCTGACACTGGCCGCCGTAGCGGCACCAGCAGCCGCGCAGTTCAACAACGGCGGCAACCCCTACTATTATTCCAACCAGACCTATTCCTATGGTCTGCATCTGCCGCAGGTGCCGGTGCAGCACGGCCAGGACGAGGTGCGCGGCGCCGACGGTACGACGTGCCGCTCCAGCATGGGCAACAACAGCGCCTATCTGGATGTCGGCGCCATCGGCTCGCAGGGCTATAGCGGCGAGGTCGATCAGGGCACCTTCTACGGCCGCGTCATCATACCTCTCGGCGAGACGCCGAAGCGCATCGATTGCACGCAGCTCTACGATCTCGAAATCCGCCGCTTGAAGCACGAACTGGAACTGGCGCGCGCCGGCAGCGGCAGCTTCACGCCGACCGGCATGGCGGACAGCGGACCCGGTCGCCCGTTGAAGCTGGGTGCCGCTGGCGGCCAGATGGTACAGACGTCAGGCCCGGCGGACAAGGCCATGGTCGTGCCGTCGTCGGCAGGGTCGGCAGCGAAGTCGAAGTCCGCCGGCAAGCCGTCGAAGGGTGGCAAGTCACAGGCGTGGGCCGAAGAGGGCTGGAGCAACACCGGCTGGCAGCAGCCGTCGCGGCTTGGTGCGCCGAGCAACAACCACGGCGTCGCTGCGGCAAATCTTGAAACGGCGGCGCTGCCGCCGCCCGTTCGCAGCTACAAGCTGCCGACCCGCGCTGAGGTGGCGGCGGCGCGCGACGCGGCGGAAGGCAAGCCCGAGGCCGACCCCGAGCGCGTCGAGCCACCGATCGCCGTCGACATCACAGCCGGGCCGCAGCTCAACGGCTGGATGCCCGACGGAAAGCTGGCTCGCAGACGCTGGTGCGGCAGGGCGAGCGCGATCTCAGATCGTGATGCCGAGATAGCCGGCGAC
>JBKBNR010000025.1:0-14861 GCA_046295315.1 Hyphomicrobiaceae bacterium | reverse complement strand
CAATCTCGTACGAGGGAAATACTCATGCTGCCGAAGCCGCGCGCCGACCTCAAACCGAACACCGCTGATTTCGAGCGCCTGCCGCTGGTCAAGCCGACCGGCTTTCGCGAGTACGATGCGCGCTGGCTGTTCCCGGACGAGATCAATCTGATGGGGCTCAATGCCGTCGGCCTCGGCATGGCGAAGCTGTTCGCGGAGCGCGGCGTCAAGAAGCGTATTGTCGTCGGCCACGACTTCCGCTCCTATTCGGGCGGCGTCAAGCAGGCGCTCGTCACCGGCCTGCTGGCCGGCGGCTTCGAGGTCCACGACATCGGTCTCGCGCTGTCGCCGACGGCGTATTTCGCGCAGTTCGCGCTCGATGTCGACGGCGTCGCCATGGTGACGGCGAGCCACAACGACAACGGCTGGACCGGCATCAAGATGGGCCTCTCCCGCCCGCTCACCTTCGGGCCGGACGAGATGAGCCGTCTCAAGGAGATCGTGCTCGGCGGCGAATTCGAAGCTCCCGGCGGCGGCCGCTACATCTTCGTCGCCGATATGGCGGCGCGCTACATGGCGGCGCTCACCGACCGGCCGAAGTTCAAACGCCCGCTGAAAGTGGTGGCGGCGTGCGGCAACGGCACGGCTGGCGCATTCGCGCCGCAGGTTCTGGCCGCACTCGGCTGCGAGGTGATCCCGCTCGATACGGAACTCGACTACACGTTTCCGCGCTACAACCCGAACCCGGAAGACATGGAGATGCTGCACGCGATCTCCGCCAAGGTGCGCGAGACGGGCGCCGACGTCGGCCTCGGTTTCGATGGCGACGGCGACCGCTGCGGCGTCGTCGACAACGAGGGCCACGAAATCTTCGCCGACACCGTCGGCGTGATGCTGGCGCGAGACATCTCGGCTCAGCATCCCGGCGCCACCTTCGTCGCCGACGTCAAGTCGACGGGTCTCTTCATGACCGATCCCGTGCTGCAGGCCAACGGCGCCAAGGCGCTGTACTGGAAGACCGGGCACTCCTACATGAAGCGCTACACGTTCGAGCAGAAGGCACTGGTAGGCTTCGAGAAGAGCGGCCACTTCTTCTTCCAGCCGCCGCTTGGCAGGGGGTACGACGACGGTCTCGTCGCGGCAATCGCGGTCTGCGACATGCTTGAGCGTGCACCTGGCAGGACCATGGCCGACCTGAAGCGTGCGCTGCCGAAAACCTATCAGTCGCCGACCATGTCGCCGCATTGCGACGACGAGAAGAAGTACGCCGTGGTCGCGCAGGTGGTGGCGCAGTACGAAGCTGCGGCGAAGGCGGGTGAGAAGATCGCTGGTCAATCGGTCCGCGATCTCGTCACCGTCAACGGCGTGCGCGTGACGCTGGAAGATGGAACATGGGGGCTGGTGCGCGCGTCGTCGAACAAGCCCGAACTGGTGGTGGTGGTCGAGAGCCCGGTGTCGCTGGCCCATCGCGATGCCATCTTCCGCGACATCGAAGCACGCCTCGCCAGGTTCCCCGAAGTGGGTGAATACAACCAGAAGATCTGACCCGGCTACGATCCGGTGGTGTGGCAAGGGGAGGCTCGACGCCTCCCCTTTGCCTTTTGTGCCAGGGGCAGCCGACGCGAGAAACCAAGCGTTCAATTTTCTTTGTAATGCTTGCGCGCTCAATCCCCGTCACTCCTCGACAGCCGGAGCAAGTTTCGAGGCCAGCGATGACATCGACGATGGAATCCGTGCGCGCGGCGCGCTTGAACAAGCTGTTGGCACTCTCGGCCGAATACAGGGAGGCAACCCCAACCCAACGTCGCGGCGCCGTCCTCGCGTATCTGTTCGAGGTCGCCGAGCTGCTGACCGTCGAAGCCGGCGACGACCAGATCATCGCGCCGCTGCTCGACGTGTTGCCGTACATCGCCGATCCGACCGAGAGCCCGTTGTTTCAGGAGCGACGGCAGGTGATTTCGGCACCGAGCGACAGCGTGCTCGCCCGTGCCGCAGCCACCATCGACGTGCTCGTGACGACAGGCCTTCTGCCCGATGCCGCGGCGCAGGTGGTGGCGCGCCAGATGGTCGGTGCGCGGGCGGGGCTGCCCGCGGAGGGCGGCGATGCGCGCGGGTGGAAGCGACTCGCGCTGTGGCGGGAGCGACTGCAAGCGCTGAAGAAGCCGGCGGGGGCTTGGCGCGCTTACACCGAATTCACCAAGTCGATCGAATCCATGGATCGCCCCGAACTTTTGCGCCGCGCCAACGACGGCTCGTTGTGGGACATCCGCCGCCAGCGGGCCGAAGCCCTCAAGCGATGACACGGCAGCGGAGTTCCGTGTTCAATTGACCTTGTCCTTGGCCTCTCCCGCGGCCGGGTTCTTTGCGGCGTTCTCGCGCTCGACGATGCGCTGCAGATGGAAGCGCTGGAAGTTGCGATCCTTCTCGTAGACCTTGGCGCGCACCCAGGTGAACATGTCGTAGAACGTGCCCGGGCCGATGCCGAGGTTCATCCGCGCCACCTCGATGGGTTGGCCGGTCTTGCCCTCATGTCCGTCGAGGCTCTCCTTGAAGAACACGACGGTCGGCGTGAACATGACGCCCCACTTCTCGGCGAGCGCTTTCTCGCGCAGCCGCTGGCCGTCGAAGTCGACCACCTCGCGCTCGCCCCACAGGTCGAACTGCTGGATCGCGAAGTTCTCGCGCACATAGTCGTTGATGTAGCGCTTCGACATCACGTCGGTGTGCATCTTCACGCAATAGATGCAGCCGCGCTGCTCGAAGATGATGGCGTATCGCTTGCCCGCCGCCTTCGCTTCCGCGAAGTCGTCCTTGAGGTCGAGGAACGAGTTGACGAACCATTTTTGATGATAGATGCCGTCGTCGCCCTTGATCGGCTCGACGGCGGGTTCTTCCGGTCCGATGGCGGGTGGCAGGGCTGGAGCGTCCTGAGCCGTGGCCGGCAGCGTGACGCCGGCCGCCGTGATTGCGGCGGCCAAAAGTGCCAGCGCACTGAGTTTCCACGATGGTCGTGCGGCGGGAGATCGTCGAACGGCGGCCATATGTTCAGCTCCTTCTCTGACGACACCCGGCGATCCGTACCATGTCTGCGATCAATCGTCACGGGGTGCCGAGTTGGATCCAGAGGAACCGCGCGACGACGAGCGCGAGGAATATGGCGAACGCCTGCTCCAGCCGCCGGCGTGGTATGCCGTGCGCGATGCGGACACCGACGGGCGCCAGCAGCATCCCCGTCGGGATGACGAGCGCGGCGGCGAGAAGGCTGACGTAGCCGAGCGACAGCGGCAATCCCGTGTCGATGTCCCATCCGGCCCATATGTACCCCGCGACGCCTGGGATCGCGATCAGTGGGCCAAATCCGGACGACGTGCCGACGGCTTGCGTCACCGGGCGCGCATAGAGCGTCATCAGCGCCACCACGAACGCCGCGCCGCCGATGCTGATGAGCACCGACGCGAAGCCGAGGAAGACCGCGAACGCTTCGACCCCGTAGCCCTTCGGGATGTCGTCGCCGAGCCGCCAGGTGTCGCGGCCGAAGCCCATCTTCAACGCCATCACGGTGCCGAACACGATCCAGAACCAGATCAACGTCGAACTGGCGACGCGATCGGCGAGGACGATGCCGAGAATGACGCCGCCGACCACCCAAGGGGCGAGCCGCTCCAGCAATGGGCCGTCGACCGAGCCCTTGGCGCGGTGCGCGGCGTAGGAGCGGAATGATGTCGGGATGATGATGGCGAGCGTCGTCGCCAGCGCCATGTGCATGCGGATCTGCGGCGGTACGTCGAGCATGGCGAACGTCTCGTACAGCACCGGCACCAGGATGCCGCCGCCGCCGATGCCGAGCAGTCCCGACAGGAATCCGACGACCAACCCCGCCGCCGCCAGCGCGGCGACGATCAGTCCGAGGTCGCCGTTCGACAGGTCGATTACGAGAAGCATGAGGCGTTTCGCCCTTCTAATGTTCCGTCTCCGACATTTGCCACCCTCCGCAGCCAGGTAACCTGCAAACGTCAGAGCCATAAGGAACACGAGCGGCGGTATGCTTCTAGTGGTGCTTTTCATCGCGCTCGGGCGGGCATCGACCACGGCGCGATGGCCGCCGCCTCGACGCGTCGGCTGTTGCCGAGGCATAAGGTCGCGAAAGCGTCGCGACCTGCCATGAGACTTGCCACGAGGATTTGTCATGAGGACCTGCCATGACGACCTGGCATGGGTCGGCACGTCCGCGCCCCGTCGTCATGACTGGGTGAGCGTCGAGTGGAAACCAAGGTTATGCGGTATGCAACCCGCGCATGAGGGCCAGGCTGCAATATGTCGTGGGCTGCACGGTGCTTGCCGCGGGCTTGCTGGCGGTGACCGGCGCCATGACGTCCGACAGGGCAGAGCCGTGTGTTTCTGACGGCAGTTAGAAGTGACCGGAAGCTCGTCGAAACGCCCGCATGAGCGGATCTCCGCCGCTACGAAACAGGCGATGGCGCGTTGGTCGTCAAAGGCGCGCGATGAGGCCGACGAAGCGTTCCCACGTCAGCAGCAGCAGGGCGTCCAGCGCGGCCAGGCCGACGAAGTTCCAGCCGACGATCACGACGGTTTCGGACGTCAACCCGAACTGGCCGCCGAAGATGCTCACGAGTTGCGCGAAAGCCAAGCTGGCGAGGGCCATGAGCCCGAACGCCACTGCCGCAAATCTCCGGCTGCGCCCATGCGCGCGCGGGGTCGTTTCTGAAAGGTCGATCACGCGTCACCGAAAGACTGAATACACAACTCGAATGGCGATGCTCTCCACCGCGTCCGCAGAGTAGGTCGTCCGTTCAAATGCGACAATGCATTTTTACATTTCGCTTACCATAACGGCCCGCCGTAGCGCGTTCCGGAGCAGCGCCGCATCAGCCGGAAATCCGGCCGCGATCCACCACGCTTCGAAGCGCTCGAGGGCTCGGCCGACTTCGGGTCCGGGTGCGACGCCGAGCGCGACGACATCGCCGCCGCTGAACGGCAGCACGGGCCGCACGGCATGCCGCGCCAGGTCGAACGACCGTCGCCAGTGCGGGGCGTCGGTCGCGGATGGCGATCGCGCCCAGGCGAGCAGCACCGCACCGGCGGCGACGGCCGCGCCGCGCCGGTATACGGCGATGCCGATATCCCGGTCGGATGGACTGGCGGCCGGCTGGTCGCGGGCCGTTGCGGCGGCGAAAGCAGCGGCGGTTCTGTCCAATGCCGCAAGCGTCTCGTGCTCGTGCCGCGACAGGCGCAGCTTGCCCATCAGGCGCGTGGCATCCACCGGCGCCACGCACGCCAGTGCCGCGAGTGGGATCAGGCGCTCAACGAGCGTTCGATCGCTGCCGGCGGTGTGCCCGTCGGGAATGCGGGCCTTGATCTCGAACAGTCGCGCGACAGTCGCCACGTCGCCATCGTGATCGAACAGCGGCCGCAGCAATCCGCCGGCTTGCATGGCGGCGAGCGTTTGCGGTGCCGCATCGGCCGAAAGCAGCTTCAGCAACTCGGCATGGACGCGCTCGGCGGACAGTCGCGCTAGACCGCCGCGCTCGTCGATGCAGGCGGCGAGGCCTTCGGGATCCATACTGCCGCCCGAATACTCCGCGGAAAATCGAAAGAAGCGCAGGATGCGCAGAAAGTCCTCGCGAATCCGCTGATGCGCATCGCCGATGAACCGCACGCGGCGCGCTGCAAGATCGGCGAGGCCGCCGCAGTGGTCGAACAGGCGGCCCTCGGCGTCACAGTAGAGAGCGTTGATCGTGAAGTCGCGCCGGCGCGCGTCGCCGGCCCAGTCGCGGTTGAAGGCGACGGTAGCGTGCCGCCCATCGGTTTCGACATCGGCCCTGAGCGTCGTGACCTCGAAGGGACGATGCCCGGCGATCACGGTGACGGTGCCGTGCTTGAGCCCTGTCGCCACGACCTCGAGACCGGCAGCGCGCGCGGCGGCCATGACCTCGTCGGGCGTCGCATCCGTTGCGATGTCGATGTCACTCACCGGACGCGCGAGCAGCGTGTTGCGCACCGCACCGCCGACGACGCGCGCCGTCGCGCCGGAGGCTTCGAGCGCGTTCAGCACGCGACGTGTCTCGGGTGCCCGCAACCAGGCGGCGGCGGCAAGCAGCGGATGGGGCGTGGACGTTGCCGGGGAGGGCGCCATGTGCGGGCTCGCTCAGCCGCCGGACGGGCCGCGACCGCCGTCGATTTGCTTCGTTTCGCCCGCCGGGTCGAGTCGGTGGCCCGGCACGATCTTTCCGTCGCGCACCACCGGCGGAATATAGGCTTCCCCGGGCCGCCCGCCCGATTGCGAGGCGAAGATTGCGATCGAGGCGACCACCGCAAGGGCGCCCGCGGCGAACAGAATGAGAAACGGCGCGTCGTTCACCGACGGCGCCTTTTTGCCCGATGCGCTGGCGATCAGCAGCCGGTATGCGACATAGGCCAGTGTCGGCAGAAAGAACAGCAGCAGGTTTTCGAGAACGATGCGGATCATTCCTCAAACAGCCTTTCTCGCATGTGATGCAGAATGCCGGCGGTGGCACCCCAGATGTCATAGCCGCCGTAGCTCAAGGCATAGAAGCGCCGGTCGCGACCGCGCCAGAACCGGGTTTCGAGGCGAGCGTTGGCTGGATGCATGAGAAACTCGAGCGGCACTTCGAAAACGTCGGCGACCTCGTTGGGGTCGGGCTTCAAGTCGAACGCCGGTTTCACGAGAGCGACGAGGGGATGGATCGCAAATCCGGTGCCGGTTCTGTACGTGTCGAGGAACCCGAGCGGTTCGACCAGACGCCGCTCGAGGCCGATCTCCTCCTCCGCTTCGCGCAGCGCCGTTGCCGTGGGATCGCTATCGCCCGGCTCCACCTTGCCACCGGGAAACGCGACTTGCCCGGCATGGGCGGCGAGATGCGCGGTGCGCAGAGTGAACAGCACGCTGAGCGGCTGGCGCATCACGACCCCGATCAGCACCGCTGCCGGCCGCGCAACAGCAGGCGCCAAGGCTGCGTAATCCGGGTTGAGGTCGAAGTCGCTCGGGCCATTCGAGACAGGCTGGGTGGCGCCGCCAACCGCCGCGATCGCATCGACGCGGCGCAGACGCGCACCGGCCCGCCGCCGGAAGGCGCTGGCGTCGACGGTCGCTTTCGGCATTTGGAGTGACGTCGTCATCGCAGCAAGCCTTAGCACGTTCTGCCATCGTCACGGAGTGCCGCCAAGGCCGCCAGTGGCGGCGGCAGTGCGATGTCTTGGCGACGTTTTCTCCGACTCGCCGTATTTCAGGCGAAGCATAGGGGTGAAATGGTTG
The DNA here is from genome assembly GCA_046295315.1 of Hyphomicrobiaceae bacterium. Lineage (GTDB taxonomy): Bacteria > Pseudomonadota > Alphaproteobacteria > Rhizobiales > Hyphomicrobiaceae > JAEUMD01. The sequence continues at coordinate 7,588 of JBKBNR010000025.1, read as the reverse complement.
CCATCGGCGGCCGCGTCGAGATCCAATCGGGTGGGGCATGACGCGCCGCCGTAACGAGGAGCCTACGACATGAAGCTGATCGCCTCAGACTCGAGGCTGGCTCGTGCGGTGCTGTGCGCGCTTTATCTGGCGTTCGCCCCGCCAGCTCACGCCGACCGCACGTCGGACGAGTTCCGCCGGACGCTCGACGCGAAAGAACTGCAGGCCTTCGACGCCTACCGTGCCGCGCAGATCTTCCACGCCGCCGCGATGGATGCCTATTGGGCGAAGGTCGAGAAGAAGCGCACGGCCCGCCGGGCCAAGAAGCAGCGCGGTCGGCCCTTGACCAGCGCCGATTATGTGCGCGAGCAGCCGCCGGCGTACGACGGGCCGTCGCTCACCGCCGCGCTCAGCCGCAAATGGAAAGCCTTCCGCGACGAACGCGACGCGAAAGAACCGCCGCCGAGGCCCGATCCCCTGCCGACCGTCGCCGACTTTCTCGACAGCGCGCGGCGCCACTACAACTTCGAGCCGGAGATCGTGCCGGAGAAAGTCTTCAAGGAACGCTACGCAGCCGAGGCACTCGCCGTCGGCTTGACCAGCGACCAGGTGTTGCGGGTCTATGCACTCGAGACGGGCGGCCTCGGCACCGCCGACATGCAGGCCGGCATTCATCCGATCAGCCGCAAAGGCACGCCGATCTCGACGGCACTCGGCTATGCGCAGCTGCTCGCCGCCAACACGATCAACGAACTTGCCAAGCATGGTCCCGACATGCAGGCGCGGCTGCGTGCCCTGATCGCGCGGACGGCGCCAGGGGCCCGTCGCGAGCGCCTCGAAGCCAAGGCGGAATCGCTCGAACTGATGGTGCGTAAGGCGAAATCCGTTCCCTACGTCTGGTCGCGGCATGTGGCGTTTGCCAGCACCGACGTCGGCCGCGGCATGCATGCCGCAAACCTCGACGGCGACATCGGACCGTGGCTGCAGATCATCAAGCTCAAGGGGCTGAAGGACATGGCCGAGGAGGCGGGGCGGGGCCGGCTCTCAGGCGCCGAGATCGAGTTGATGAACCTCGCAGGTCCCGGCACGGGCCTCGAGATGATGACGCCGGCCGCCCGTTCCGCGCCGACCACCAATTTCTTCGCCCGCGCCGCCTACTATCGAAATACCATCGTGCGCGACAAAACCTCCGACGAACTGCTGGTGGCGCTCGACAAGCGCATGGATGCCAATCTGAAGAATTCCGGCGCCGTCGAATTCGCCGAGATTTTCGCCCGCCTCGAAGCCCGGCAGAAGGACGCGGCAAGGACCGGCACGGGCAATCCATGAACCGCCGACCGCGTCACGGGGCGCTGCGGTGCCGATCGACTGCGGGCGCGGCTTGTTTGCACGAGAGTTAATTCGTTTCCTGCAATGCCGGTCGGCATGTTCACGTCGGATTTCGGCCTGCAAGAGTATGCTTTCACGGATCGCAATGGAAATGAATTCCGTTCTATAGAGGTCGCTTCAGCCATGCATGATCGTCGACAATTCGGGCGTCGAACGACCGCCCTTCATGCCTGGATCAAAATCCCGGGCCGCCCGCAAATGGCGTGCATCGTTCGCAATCTGTCGGTGACGGGCGCCCTGCTCGAACTCGAGGTGCCGGACTGGATGCCCTACCGCTTCCGGCTGGTGGTCGAGGCGGCGCAGTTCGACGTCAGTTGTGAAATTCGCCACAAGGGCGCGAACAGTCTGGGTGTGATGTTCATCGCTCATAAAGAACGCGATGCCGCTGATGTGAAGCCGCTACTCACCGATCGCGACGTCTGGGGTGGGCCGGTCGCGCGGCCACAATAACGCGGTGGCGAGGGCCGCACCGAACCGCGCGGCCATGTCTGGCCGGCGGGTCAGCGGACCCCGAGCGGATTGGTGAACAGGTTCGACGATTCGCGAACCTGCGGTTTCGCCGGCCGCGGAGTTGTGGCGCGGATGCGCCGCTGCGGCGTGGCCGACTTGCGGGCTTCCCCGCTGGCATCCGAGTTGGCCGCTTTCACCGCCTCGTCGATCGCAGATTGCGGCGGACGCACGGCCAGCGGCCGCATCACGCCTGCGTTCTCGCTCATGGCGCTCGCCGGTCGCCCCAAGTCCGGCGGAGTCGCTTGACGCGTGAGCGCTGCGCCGCCTGCGACCGTGGCGGCGCGGCCGAGAATTTCCGTCGCACCCGTCGGACCCGAAGCCGTGTCGGCGGGCGCGCTGGCGGTCTGGCCAGAGGAGGACGCCGCGGCTTCGGTTTGGGCCTCGGTGGCGGGGCGGCTCTCCAGAAGCGTGAGACCAGGCAGGTCCGCTGGCGACGCTGGCCGGACGACGTTCGCCGCGCCGGTCGGTTCTGCCGGCGTTCCCACCGCCGTCGTGCTCGGTGTCGCGCGCTTTTCATGCGGCTCGCCGACAAATCCGATCCATAGTCCGAGCCCGACCAGCAACAGGCCGACAGATGTTATCAAGCGTGACGCACGCATTTGCGGTCCCCTGGATCGTCGACCGTTCGGCGGATGTGGGCCGGCGCGACGGGTCGTTCGTATGGAGCGACGAGCGGCGCGCATCGCATGGGCGATGCGGGCCGCTCGGCCGACACGGCGAATCAGATGCCGACGATGCTCGAACCTGCTTAACAAAGTGATGCCACTTGCGACAGGCATCAGCGCGTGGTTCGCAGCCGCGGCCGAGCGATGCAACCCGCCCCGGGGCGATAGGCGAGGACGTGGTGATGAACGACGAGGAAAACCGCTTCTCTGCACGCGCAGCGAGGTACGTGCGGGTCGGCACGAACGTCGGCTCGGTCGGCTTGCGCGTCGCCGGTCAGCGCCTGCTCGGCATGGAGCACGACCGATCGAAGGCGGCGGCCGATCTCGCCGCGGCCCTCGGCGGTCTCAAAGGGCCGCTGATGAAGGTGGCGCAGCTCCTTTCGACCATCCCCGAAGCGCTGCCGAAGGAGTACGCCCGCGAACTGGCGCAGTTGCAGAGTGCCGCACCGCCCATGGGACCGGCCTTCGTGCGCCGTCGCATGCAGGCCGAACTCGGTCCCGATTGGCGCCAGCGTTTCCAGGCGTTCGAGGGCGAAGCGAGTGCCTCGGCGTCGCTGGGGCAGGTGCACAAGGCGGTGTCGCTCGACGGCCGGCAACTCGCCTGCAAGCTGCAATATCCCGACATGCAATCGGCCGTCGAAGCCGACCTTTCACAGCTTCGCCTCGTCTTTCAGCTGCACGCGCGCATGGACCCGGGCGTCGACACGACCGAGATCATCAAGGAGATCTCGGCCCGCCTTCGCGAGGAACTCGATTATGAACTCGAGGCTCGCCATACGGCGCTCTACGGGCACATCTTCGCTGGGGATCACCTGATCCGCGTACCGCAGATCGACGCCGCCCTGTCGACCAAACGACTGCTGACCATGAGCTGGCTCGACGGCCGCCGGATGCTCGACTACAAATCGCACGGGATCGAGGATCGCAATCGCCTCGCCGCCGCGATGTTCCGCGCCTGGTGGTATCCGTTCAGCCACTACGGTGTGATCCACGGCGATCCCCACCTCGGCAACTACACCGTGTTCGAGGAGGACGGGCGTCCCAGCGGCATCAACCTTCTCGACTACGGCTGTATCCGCACGTTCCCGGTGGCATTTGTCGAAGGTGTCGTCGAGCTTTACCGCGGGCTGCTGGCCAATGATCGCGACCGGGTTGTTGCGGCTTATGAGCGCTGGGGCTTCAAGGGGCTCAACGACGACCTCATCGACGGGCTTACGATCTGGGCGCGCTTCATCTATGGGCCGCTGCTCGACGATCGCGAGCGCACCATCGCCGAGGACACCACCCCTGGCGAATACGGTCGCAAGGAGGCCTTCACCGTGCACAAGATCCTGAAGGAGAAGGGACCGGTGAAAGTGCCGCGCGAGTTCGTGTTCATGGATCGCGCGGCGATCGGTCTCGGCGGCGTATTCCTGCACCTGGAGGCGCGGCACAACTGGTACAGGATGTTCAACGAAACCATCGAGGATTTCGAGGCGGCAACCGTCGCCGCGCGGCAAGCACGAGCGTTCGCCAAATCGGGTGTGCCGCTGCCGTCGTGAAAGGCGCTATTGCATTGCGCGACGTTTGCGGGCGTGCGCGCGGTAGGCATTGACGATCTGCAGAAGGCCGCTCTGGATCGTTGGCCATCGGTTGACGAACTGCACCACGGGCCAGGATATGACGCTGGTCACGCCCTTGACGTTGGCGAGCCCGGGTGGCGCCTCCGTCGCCACGTCCCGCTCGACGACGAAGCGGGGCGCGAATGTCGCCGTGATGTCGAACGTCGACTTGTGCGTCGTCACGGTGCACACGACGGGTTGCTCGGGACTTTGGAACACGATGTCGGCGGCGGCGATCGCGGCCTCGACGTCCTTGCGCGGCACGCGCACCGTCAGGGTGCAGGAGACATCCTTGACGTAGCCACGCGATCCCTTTTCGAGTTCGGCGCGTTCGGTGTCGGAAAGTTGCAGCGGGACCGCGCAGGAGATGTCCGGCTCTCGGCCGTTCTCGAGTTGCTCGAAACAATCCGGCCGGTTTTCGGCGGCGATGGCAGGGGCGGTGGCTGCAAGTACGACTGCGACCGCAACCACGACCGCAACTGCGACCGAGAGCACCGGAACGATGGTCTCGATGCAAGCGACGCGCGGCTTCGTCAAGTGCCGCGCGTCCCGATCGCAGATGTCGAAACCGAACGTCACTCGTCCTTGCCGGCGTGAATCTGCGGGCATTTGTCGTGAACGAACGAGTTGATCTCGGCGATGGCGGCGGAATGGAAGAGGCCGAGGTTGTCGATCAGCTTCGTCGCCGCCCAGACGAAATTCGTCGCGATGGAATCGCCGTCGACCTTACCGACATTCAGCCACAACTTCTCGGCCTTGCCGCCGACGAACTCGATCTTCGGGTTCGCCTCGACATTGATCGTCGTGATCTTCTGATCGGAACCCTCGATTTCGCATTTCACGGTCTGCGTCGGCACCTGCAGGGTGTACTTTGCCTCGGCCAGCGCCGGCATCAACTGGTCGCGCGGGATGCTGATCGCCACCGAGCAGCGCGCATCGCCGAAGCCCCACGACAGCTTGCCCGACTCGCCCCCCTTCTTGATCTTGTCGCGATCCCACGTCTTGACCATGTTGCAAGCCAGCGGGCCACCCGCTGCCTCGCGCGTCACCACCATCGCGCACAAGGCTTTCTCGCAGGCTTTGCGACCGGCGCGCTCGTCCGGCAGCACCTCCAGTGAAACCGCCGGCAGAGCTGCCATCGTCACCGCCATTAGAGCCAACGCGCCGCGCGCGCCAGCCATGCTCGCATCCCTCAACCGCATGTCTCGACATCCTCTCGTCTTGCCGCATTGGTCCGGCGCTCATCCGGCGATGTGCAGGTGAGCGCGCGGGAGGCTCGCTTGAGCGCCAAATGGGGCGAGATTCGGGATGCGCGTACAAGGTTCGATGCGCATCACGACGACGCGACGGCGGGTGTTGCGCTGGAGCCATGACGGCGGATCGCGACACGGTGCCGGCCGCCCGTTTTGCGGTCATCTCGCGGCGTCAAGGCACTTTGGCTTTCACCGGAGCTGTCCCGGCCTTCCCGTCGCTCTTGCCGGCATGCTCGGTGGGGCACGTTTCATGGACGAAGTTGTTGATGCCCTTGAGCGTGTCGGAGTGGAATATGCCGATGCCGTCGGCCAGTTTCGACACCGACCAGACAAGGTTCTTGGCCAGGCCTTCGCCCTCGACCTCCTTGACGTTCAGCCAGACCTTGTACGCCTGACCATCCTTGAATTTCACCTTCGGCGCGGCGACCACCACCAGCGGCTTGGCGACCTTCTTGTCGTCCTCGATCTGGCACTCGATGCGCTGCGGCGGCAATGCGAGCGTGTACTTCGGCGCCGTCAGCGGCTCGACCAGCAGCGGTCGCTCGACCTTCAGCATCATGCTGCAGCGGGCATCGCCGAAGCCCCACGAGATGCTTTTCGATGCGCCGCCCTTTTTGATCTTGTCGCGGTCCCACGTTCGCGTCAGGTTGCAGGCGAGCGGTGGACCGGCCGCATCCTTTTTCAGGATGATCTGGCAGGCGCGGCGCGCGCAGGCTTCGCGATCGGCTTTTTCGTTCGGCAGGATGTCGAGGGCCATCGCCGGCGCGACGCCGCAAATCGCCAGGGTGGCGAGTGACGAGGTGAAGGCCGCAGCCTTGGCACGCTTCGGTGAAGGGCGGGTGGCGTGAATTCGGTTGGTCATGGTATGGCGGATCCCTCCATGCATTTTTCCCGCAGAGGTGCCGACAAAAAGGGCTGAAATAGGTTGTGGCGGGTCGGGACATGGTGACGGGGCGGCGGTAGCGGCCGGCATGGGCCGCGATGACACGTCGCGGGGGCGCTCGATTGACGCGGTCCCGGTGACACGGCACCTTCGCCCTCATGGTATACCAGCCCCGCCCCGTGCCGCCGAACACTGTCGGCCGCGTGACGGGTGGCGGATGCCGCGACCGTCGTCTCGTACCAGCTTCCGGGTTGATGCCCGCGTCGCCATGCGTTACGAAACTTCCGGCAAAAATATGACCCTGGGAGGGAGAAGCATATGTCGCTCGACACGTCGAATGGTCATCCGGACATGGATTATGCGGAGCACACGCGCACCTATCACGGTTTTCTGCTCTTGACCAAAGCGCTGATCATCTTCTGCGTCGTGCTGCTCGCCGGCATGGCCTACTTCCTGGTCTGATCGTCCCTCCGGTCCCCACGCCGAACGCCTCGGCCGTCCGCTGAAGCGTGCCGCGACCCCGCGGCATGCGATAAGCCGGGCGGCGGCGGATCGGCGTCGGTTCGGTGTCAGTTGGCTCACGCCGCCCTTCCCGGTCACAATATCGGACGCATAGATGCTCACCATAGCTGTCACGGCCGAAAGCGCCGATGAGACCCGCGTCGCCGTTTCGCCCGACTCGGTCAAAAAGTTCACCGGTATGGGCGCCAAGGTGCGCGTTCAGTCGGGCGCCGGGTCGCGCTCCTACATTCCGGATGATGCGCTGAAGGCGGCGGGTGCCGAAATCGTCGCCAGCGAGGCGGAAGCCTTGAGCGGTGCCGACATGCTGCTGTCGGTGCGCCGACCCTCACCCGAAAAGTTGGCGCAGCTGAAGCCGGGCGCCATGGTGTTCGCCATCCTCAACCCCTACGACGACCGCGCCGGCCTCGAAGCACTGGCCGGAACAAAAGCGTCGCTGTTCGCGATGGAGTTCATGCCGCGCATCACACGCGCGCAGTCCATGGACGTTCTGTCGTCGCAGGCCAACCTCGCCGGCTACAAGGCCGTCGTGGACGGCGCGGCGATGTTCGGTCAGGCGCTGCCGATGATGATGACCGCGGCGGGCACCGTGCCGGCGGCAAAGGTGTTCATCATGGGCGTCGGCGTCGCCGGTCTGCAAGCCATCGCCACCGCGCGCCGGCTCGGCGCTATCGTTTCGGCGACCGACGTGCGTCCGGCGACCAAAGAGCAGGTCGCGTCGCTTGGCGCCAAGTTCGTGGCGGTCGAGGACGAGGAGTTCCGCCAGGCGCAGACGGCGGCCGGCTATGC
>JBKBNR010000024.1:0-14900 GCA_046295315.1 Hyphomicrobiaceae bacterium | reverse complement strand
CCACACCGCCGCGCATGCAGCCTCGAACGTCGGCATTCCCTGCGCCAGCAGACCCGTCACGAAGCCGGCGAGCACGTCGCCCGATCCAGCGGTGGCGAGCCACGGTGGCGCGTTGTCGTTGACGGCAGCGCGGCCATCGGGTGACGCGGTCACCGTGTCGGCGCCTTTGAGAATGACGACGGCGCCGCTGATCTCGGCGGCCTTGCGCGCGCGATCCAGCTTCGAGCCGGAAAGTGCGCCGAACAGCCGCTTGAACTCGCCGTCGTGCGGCGTCAGCACGACGTCGACACGGGGCCTGCGGCGAATGGCATCGGAGAGACCGGAAAGCGAATATGTCATCGCCTCGGTCTTGCCGATGAAGCCGAAACCGGCGGCCGGCGATTGCCCGGTGCTCGTTGACCCGGCAGCGAACGATGTCAGCGCGTCCGCATCCAGAACCACGGCGGCGCGCGAAGCGAGCGCCGCAAGAACCATCTCCGCGGTCTCGGAACCGACGCCCGCTCCCGGTCCAATAAGCACAGCGTTCTTGCGCTCATCGGCGAGCAGTTCAGCCAATGCGCGAGCGTTGCTGCTCGGCTTCAACATGATCGCCGTCAGATGCGCGGCATTCTCTGGCAAGGCCGATGTCGGGCTGGCGACGGTCACCAACCCGGCCCCGACCCGCAGCGCGCCGCGTCCGGCCAGCCGCGCCGCGCCCGAATGGAACGCCGGCCCCGAGACGACCACGGCGTGGCCACGGGTGTATTTGTGGTGCTCGACAAACGGCGTTATCCGCGTCGGGTCCGGCATATGCGCGCGCCAGAGTTGCTGACCATTGCACCACGCCGTAGGCTCGATGTCGGCCAACACCGCTTCCGGTATGCCAATGTCGGCCACCGTCACCCGACCGCACAGCGCGCGGCCCGGCAACAGCAAATGGCCGGGCTTCAAGCGGAAGAACGTCACGGTCTCGTCGGCGTGAACGGCAAGTCCCCGCGCTACGCCGGTGTCGCCATCGATACCGCTCGGCACGTCGACGGCAATGACGCGGGCGCCCCGTTGGCGGCTCTCGTCGATGGCGCGAACGGCTCTCGCCGCAGCGCCGCCGACATCACGGCTGAGCCCGGCACCGAAAAGGGCGTCGACGACCACCGTCGCACCCGCCGGAACGCCCTCCTCGAACGCCCGCACGCCGCCGTCCCAACGTTGCGCCATGGCGGCGGCATCGCCCTCGAGCGCCGCACGATCCCCCAGCAACAGCACGGTCACTTCGCAGCCGCGCTGCTTCAGATGCCGCGCGGCGACGAACCCGTCGCCACCGTTGTTGCCCGGTCCGCAGAGCACCACGACGCGATCACCGCGAGCGAGCCGCTGCCACGCGACGTCCGCAACCGCACGGCCCGCATTTTCCATCAGCGTCGACGACGGCACGCCAGCGGCGACCGCCAGCCGGTCGGCCGCGGCCATGTCCTCGACTGTCAGCAACTCCAAGCCTGCCATGCGACGCACCTCACCGCCCCGACCAATCCGTTCGCGCGAGGGGCCCGACGACGGCCGTGGCCCCGCATCCCGATCGTTGTTGCATGCCCTACCCGTTTCTCTCCCGCCAACCTAGCTTGCCGCGTCGGATGGCGCTTCTCCCACCCGCCGAACCGCGAATTGCCGAAAACAAGTGCATATTGCTTATTTTTTCGTCAGTCTTTCTGCCAAAAAACGCGTCAGAACTACAAAAAGTTGCACTAACGCTTTGTTCTGGAACGAATTCGACGCATGGTGCCAAGCTGGCACGGCGCATGCTTACGGGTGCGCCATGCGGCGTAGAGGGCGACGACCATCAGACGACGGGAGGCTCAGGCGGATGAAGAAAATCGAGGCGATCATAAAGCCGTTCAAGCTCGATGAGGTGAAGGAGGCATTGCAAGACATCGGACTACAGGGCATCACCGTCATCGAAGCCAAGGGGTTCGGTCGCCAGAAGGGGCATACGGAGTTGTATCGCGGCGCCGAGTATGTCGTCGATTTTCTGCCGAAGGTCAAAGTCGAAGTGGTGCTGGCCGACGAGATGCTGGACAAGGCCGTGGAGGCGATCCAGAACGCTGCCAAGACGGGCCGCATCGGCGACGGCAAGATCTTCATTTCGAGCATCGAGGAGGCGATCCGCATTCGCACCGGCGAGACGGGATCGGAAGCGATCTGACGCGCGCCGGCGGGTCGCTCGGGCAGACCGAACGCCCGTCGCGCCTGCCGCGATAATTTTCCAAGCCACGGCCGGCCGATTGAAGTTCGGCCGCAATCCGGTTCAACACAGGCACGGCTGAAGAGCCACGGCTGCAAACGGGTCCGAGAGCGGGCTCGCAACAGGGGAGCACACATGAAGACCGTCAACGACGTCCTGCAGGTCATCAAGGACAAAGACGTCAAGTTCGTCGATCTGCGTTTCACCGACACCAAGGGTAAGATGCAGCATGTCACCGCCGATGTGTCGTGCGTCGACGCCGACATGTTCTCGGATGGCTATGCCTTCGACGGCTCGTCCATCGCCGGCTGGAAGGGCATCGAGGCCTCCGACATGCTGCTGATGCCGGATGCCTCGTCCGCGCACATCGATCCGTTCTTCGCCCAGACAACGATGGCGATCTTCTGCGACGTGATGGAGCCGTCCACAGGACAGCCCTACGAGCGCGATCCGCGCGGTATCGCCAAGAAGGCGCTGACGTTCATGGATTCGCTCGGTATCGGTGATACCGTGTACTTCGGCCCCGAGGCCGAGTTCTTCATCTTCGACGACGTCAAGTTCTCGAACGACATGTACCAGGTCGGCTTCAAGGTCGACTCGACCGAGCTGCCGTCGAACTCGAACACGTCCTACGAGATGGGCAACCTTGCCCACCGTCCGCGCGTCAAGGGCGGCTATTTCCCTGTGCCGCCGGTCGACAGCTGCCAGGACATCCGCTCGGAAATGCTGTCGGTGCTGACCGAAATGGGCGTCACCGTCGAGAAGCATCACCATGAAGTGGCAGCTGCCCAGCACGAGCTCGGCGTCAAGTTCGGCCCGATGATCACGATGGCCGACCACATGCAGATCTACAAGTACGTCGTCCACAACGTCTGCCAGGCCTACGGCAAGACCGCGACGTTCATGCCGAAGCCGATCTTCGGTGACAACGGTTCGGGCATGCACGTCCACCAGTCGATCTGGAAGGGCGGCCAGCCGATGTTCGCCGGCAACAAGTACGCCGATCTCTCGGAGATGTGCCTGCATTACATCGGCGGCATCCTGAAGCACGCCAAGGCCATCAACGCCTTCACCAACCCGACGACGAATTCCTACAAGCGCCTGGTGCCCGGCTACGAGGCGCCCGTGCTGCTCGCCTACTCGGCGCGCAACCGGTCGGCCTCCTGCCGCATCCCGCACGTTTCGTCGCCGAAGGCGAAGCGCATCGAGATCCGCTTCCCCGATCCTGCTGCCAACCCCTACCTCTGCTTCACTGCGTTGCTGATGGCGGGTCTCGACGGCATCATCAACAAGATCCACCCCGGCGATCCGATGGACAAGAACCTGTACGACCTGCCGCCGGCGGAACTGGCGCAGATCCCGACGGTTTCCGGCAGCTTGCGTGAGGCGTTGGCCTCGCTCGACAAGGACCGCGGCTTCCTGAAGGCTGGCGGCGTCATGAACGACGACATGATCGACGCCTACATCGAGCTGCGCATGGAAGAGAACATGAAGTACGAGATGACCCCGCACCCGGTCGAGTACGACATGTACTACTCGGTCTAGTGGCTTGATCGCGAAATTCGTATCGGTCTGGCGCGGTCTCCGAACGAATTTCGCGATCTTCACGACAGCAGCACTGTCTCGTGTGATCGAGACCGAGACGTCCGCCGCCCGTCCTTGCTGAGCAGTGGGCAGCGACGTCTCGGTCGTCACTCGAGTGGCACCACGTGATCGTCATCACGCGAGCGCCATCGGTTGATGTATGGCTTCCGCCCTCCGCCACTTGGTCGATCGTGCTCCGCACGGAGAACCAAGTGTCGGACACGGTACACGGCATGCTGTAGAATTACACGGCATGCTGTAGAACGTCTCGCCGTCCAATCGCGGCGGGCGCCAGTAACGGCTTCGAGCTCCATGTCCCGGCTCACACGGGCTCGGATCAGAGGCGCAGACCGGATATGAAGTCCGGGGCGCCAGTCCGTGATGTCGACCGCGAGCCTGGGGTGCCGGCGAAGCATCCGCTGAGCGTCGTCGCGGGATCGCCGGCGACGGCCTTATCCCGTTCCACGCAGGGTTCGAGGGGCTCCACAAAATGTGGACCGCCCGTCGATCGCACCGGAGCGACTGCCTCGCGCCGCGCCTCGGGCAACCTCGTCTCGGGCAACTTCGTCTCGGGGCGGCGGCCTCGCCCGCATTCGCTTCAAGTCGGTCCGGGCAATGGCCGGCCGCCATCTTGTCCGGATGCCGTCTCTGATCGCGGCGACGGGACGGCTCGAAGCGGGATAATCGGGCAGCGTCGGGCCCATCGCGGTGATCGGGACGATCCAGCACGCAGTAGGCAGTGGCCGGACGCCGCGAGCGCGGCGGCGGTTTGCCCGAGACCCGAATTCGACGGCCGTCGGGTGCGCGCATCGAGACTGCGGCTGCCGCCGCATCGCAGATTCTGTTGAGATGCAGACGATGGGTGCGACCATGCCGAGCGATGCTCGTCGCCGGCGCGACGGACTGACGGGCTGACGGGCTGACGGGCTGACGAGCTGACGAACCGATGTGGCCGCGTCTGCCGCGTCGAATCCGTCGAAGCAAGTCGCCGGGTTGCGAGACAACCGCGGGCCGCCCCGGCCTGCGGCACCGGGGTTCGGCGCTGGAGACGCCCTGCCGGGGGCGAACCGTCGGTCGAACGACCCAAGTCGTTCACGTCTGTCCCCATCGCCGGCCGAAGACGGTGCAGGCGACGGTTATGTCTGTCGGACGACGGACCGAGCCAGCGCCTGGACATGATCGCGCCCCAGTGGCCGCGCGCTCCGGGCCAGCAGGGTGAGTGAGTCGGTTTGCGCGCCGGATGGCGTCGGCATCGAAATGAGCAACGGCAGGCGGCGGTGGGCGGCGTCGATCCAGATCACGGGCATGGCCCTCGCCAGCGCGTACGCGATGATCTCCGGTGTGCCGCCGCGTCCCGCCGCTCCCTTGCCGTCCCAGACCGTGACGAGAATGCACGCGGCCTCGACCGTCGCGCGGCCGACCGCCTCGTACGCCGCCTTGCTGTCGGCGAGATCCCCCGGCAACTGCCTGATGGTCTGAGCCCGCGCCAGCAGATCACGGTAGACGGCCGTCGTCGCAGGATCGCCGAAGGTCGTCTCGTAGTCGGGGCTCGCAAACGGCAGCAGCACGCGCAGATCGTAATCGAGATCGAGCGCGGCAGCGGCGAACATCCGGTCCGAGCCTTCGGCCAGAGCCGAGACCGCCACCGGCCGCCCGTCATCAGCCTGCCGCGCGCCCGCGCCGAGCGCCGCCAGCACCCAACACAAACGCCGCGCCACCGCGGCTTGCCCGATGTGCATCCGGTTCGGCCGGTGGCCGGTGATGGCGACGGCGAGAGGTTGGCGCTGGTTCATGCTGGCTGCCAGATGTCGTCGAACGCTGCGGGAAAGTCCTCCGCCATGACCTGATCCTCCGCGGCGGCACGCGCGAGATCATACAGGACCGGCACATTCATCGGCGCTATCAGTTCCTGCAGATCGGCGAGCGAGCGCTTGAAGCGCGCCTCGTGCAACGCCGCCGCCAGCTTGGGCCCCCGGCGCCGTCCGCTCATCCTCGGATCGGTATCGTGCAGCCATCGCCGTTCGAGCGGCATGTCGTAGCGCTGGAACGACAGCAACGGGGCGTCGGTGAGAAGGTCGTCCGATTGCGTGCCGATCTCGCGGTCGATCTCCCAGGGTTCGCGGGGCAGCGACAGCCATTGCATGACGGCGAGGACGAGTTGCTGACTGTCGCCGATCATGCCGGCCAGCGCGTCCATCGCCTCGAGCGCCAGAAGTCTCGACTTCTTCACCTCCGTCGGATGCGTGCCCGTGCCGACCGAGATCATCAGCAGCTTGTCAGGGCCAACCGGCCAGTCGAGCCCATAGCCCTTGAGGCGCGCCAGCTTGAACAACTGCAGCGCCGGATTGTTGTGCGGCGAGACCGCCCCGTCGATGAACGTGCCGCTCTTGCTGAACGGCTTGTTGCCGTCGAGACCGGAGAAAATCTCTATGTCGGTCGGCCGGAAATAGGTCGGCGCGGCGGAACTGGCGCGCAGAACGTCGTGAATCTTGTATTTGGCGTTGGGCGTGCGGTCGCCTTCGCGGTTCCAGTATCTGCTGCGCTCGTTGTTGGTCATCACCCAGACACTGCCGGTATCGGCGCGCTTGGCGACGACGGCCAGGCCGGTTTTCAAGATGGCGCTGTCCATGCACTCGTCCTGGAACACCGAGCGGATTTTTTCGCTCAATCCGCGGGCGTGATAGAGATCCATGAAGCCATGCACGGCGACGCGCCGGCGTTTGAAAACCTCCGGCATCCACAATTGAAAGCGCTCGCGGACCGTCGCAACCGGCTCGCCTTTCGCCAACTGAGCAGCGATGAGCGCGCCGACGCTGGTGCCGCCGATCAGATCGAAATAGTCGGCAAGTACGAAATCCTCGCTCCTGCCGAGCTTCGCTTTCAGCGTGGCCTCGATGCGCTCCAGAAACGCCAGCGTGATGATGCCGCGCGTGCCGCCGCCGTCGAGGGCGAGGATGCGCTTGGGGCCTTTGGCGTGCAGTCGGTCGGCGATGTGGTGGGCCATGGTGTCGGTTACCGGTCGCGTTGTTGCGCTGCTGATCGAGAGTAGCGCGTGCATGATGACGAGACCTCGTCACAGCCGCTTCGCCGACTGACCGTCGATGAAACCTCGATATTGCCCGATCGTCAAATGCATGCCCGAAATGCGTCGCCGGCCATCAGGCTTCCGACCAATGCTGCCAACCCTGCCGCAGGCGCGCATCTTCGCGATTGCCACCACGTTCATGCTGGTCGCCATGGTGACGTGGGTCTCATGGGCGTCACGCTTGAAAGAAGACGGGGATCGACGGCGATCCGATGGCCGCCGGCGGGCGCCGCGCCGGAGGTCTGCGCGGCGCATGAGCGATGGCCCCATCCTCGTCGGCGTGCTGAGGCGCGCCAACACCGCTATGCTATCGTCCGGCGCGTCGACCGCTTCGCTCGAACCGATCATGCCATCGGCCGCTGATGCGCGGCACCTGTCATGTGCCGATGGTCCGCGGTGCCGGATGCGTGGCGGGTACGCTCTGGCGGATCATCCCGCGGGCGGCCAATCTCGTGCAAAATGGACATCGACATGTTGCCTTGCTGATACATCGAACAAATGGCCGTGCTGAGCATTTACGCCGATCGAAGTTGGTGATTGGCATCGTCCGCCTTTGACATTAGAAACGACGCATTCGCGGCGTTTTCATAGTACCTTGTCGTCGAGCGTGTTTGTGTTGGAGTAGTCGTATGGTTTTGCGTCAGTCGTGGTGGACCGGCCTGCTTTCGCTCGCGATGTGCATGCTGATGGTCGAAGCGGCAACTGCTCAGAATCGGGCCAACAATCGTCCACTGCTGCCGCCCGTCGACAAGATCAAGCTCAATCTCAACACCGTCGGAATCATGGCGGGCAAGTCCGACAGCGCCTATCTGTCGGCGGTCGAGGACATGGCCTCTGTGCTCGACAACGGCAATGATCTGCGCATCATCGCCATGCTCGGCAAGGGCGCGCTGCAGAACGTCCAGGACGTGCTCTCGCTTCAGAACACCGACATGGGCGTCACCCACTCGAACGTCCTCACCTACCTCAACAAGACGAAGCTGTTCGGCGACGACATTCAGAACCGGTTGCGCTACGTCGCCAAGCTGTTCAACGAGGAAGTGCACATCGTCGCGCGGAGCAGCGTCAACGATCTGCGCGACCTGAACGGCCAGCGCGTCAACGTCGGTGAAGCGGGCAGCGGCACCCAGCTTACCGCGCAACTCGTCTTCGAGGCGCTGGGCGTCAGTGTGACACCGGTCAACATGGTGCAGTCCGACGCGCTCGTCGCGATCCAGAACGGCGAGATCGCCGCCACCGTCCTCGTCGCCGGCAAACCGTCGCCGCTGTTCGACATCTTCCGCCTCAAGGGCGACCTCAAACTGCTGCCGATCCCTTATGAGGAGGCGCTCGAGGCCGAGTACCTGCCGACGGAGTTCACGCACGAGGATTATCCGACGCTGGTGCCGGAAGGCGAAGTCATCGAGACCATCGCGGTTCCCGCCGTGCTCGCCGTTTTCAACTGGCGCAAGGGCACAGACCGCTATCGTCGCGTCAGCATGTTCATCGACGCGTTCTTCAGCAAGTTCGAGGAGTTCCGCAAACCGCCGCGCCATCCCAAATGGCGTGAGGTCACGCTGACCGCCAACGTCGCCGGATGGCAGCGCTTCCCCGTCGCGCAGGAGTGGCTCGACCGCAATGCCGCCAAAGTGGCGAAGGCGCCGGGCCCGGGCGCGGCACCCGCCACCGACACCGATGCGCAACGCCGCACGTTCCTCGAATTCCTTGCGACACAGCAGGGCGGCGGCGGGCCTGCCGTGCCCACGGCGGACCAGGAAGCGCTGTTCCGTCACTTCATGAGCTGGATGCAGAAAACGCAAGGTGCTCAGCCGCCGGCGGCCGGCGCCGCGCCGCGTACCGCCGCTGCGGCGCCCGCCGGTCAGCGCCTCTGGTAGGCTGGTTGGTACGGGCAATTTCTGCCGGGTCGTTCGAGAACCGGCGCGTCAGACAGTTCGTTGGTTCGCGTAGCGTTGGAGTGTGGCCGTGAAGCGTATCTTTTCAACGCATAGACAGGTAGCGCCCCCTCTACACGCCGGCGGCCGTGGCCGGAGCGGCGCGGCGCGTCGGGTTCGCATCGCCACGCCGGCAATCGCGATCACGGCGTTCGCCGGTATCGCTTCCGTCGCCGCCGTGGTCGGCATCGCCGTATCGTCGCCGACGGCTCTTGCCAACGCCCGCCTCGCGCAAGCCCAGTCCGGCGGTGACGCTGCGGCGGCCCGATCGAAAATCATCGTCTCTGGTCCGGTCCGCGCCAGTGCTGGCGAGACGGCGCGGCTGCCGGTGAGCCTTGCGGCCGACGGCCAGGCTGGCGGGCGCTATGTCGTCGTCCTCGACGTCCCGCACTGGCTCAGCTTCGATCGTGGCGAGCAGATCGGCAACGGCGTCTGGCTCATCGAGCACGAAAAGATCGCCAGCGTCGCCGCCGCGTTTTCGGCCGCCGCGACGGGTGCCCACGATCTCACCATCGGCCTCGGTGGCAAAACGGGCGCCATCGACCATGTCACGACGCTGCGTGTCGAGGTCGCTCCGAAGCGGATCACCACAGGCGCCATTCCGGCGGCCGCGGACGACGGCCCGGCAACACTGCGGGCCCCGGCGCCCGTTCCTGCGCTCCGCCTCGCCGAAGCCCAGGCCGCGGCAAGCGCGCCGGCGGCGAAGCCAATTGAAGTGCGCACCGCACAGGCTCAGGGCGAGGCCGGCGGGGCGGGCGGGTTCACCTGGGAGAAGCTGATCAGCGGCGACAAGCCGGCCGGCGGTGCAGCACCGGCAAAGCCCGCCGCGGCGCCCGCACCCAAAGCGCCGTCCGGCGCCACCCGGAGCGAGGCGGAACTGATCCAGGACGCCAAGCACCTCGTCCGCGAGTGCACCACCTGTCACAACCTCTACGGCTCCGACGTCGGCATTCCCGTCATGGTCGGACTGACGGTCGACCGCTTCATCGACACCATGGACCTCTACAAGCGCGAGAAGCGCGATCACAAGCTCATGCAGGTCATCGCCAAGAGCCTGACGGACGAGGAAACGCGCGCCCTCGCGCTGTATCTCAGCCGCATCAAGCCGGCGGTGCAGGACACGCGTACGCCGGCGAGCGGATCGCAGCTTCCCGAAAGCCCGGTCGACACCGCGCGCGCGGCGCAGGAACCCGTCGCCATCACGTTGAAGCGCATCACCGACGACAAATCCCGCGACCGCGTCGCCCGCTGGTTGCAGCGCGGTGAAGCGATGCTGAAAGCCGGCGACATCTCGCAAGCCCGCCTGCTGCTGCAGCGCGCCAGCGAGTTCGGTGACCCGCGCGCCGCGTTTCTGATGGCGACATCGTTCGACCCGAATGCACTGCCCTGGCGGCCCGGAACCGGCATGGTCGCGGAGCCCTTGATGGCGCGACGCTGGTACCTGCTCGCCAAGTCGCTCGGCGGGGGCGGTGAAGTCGATACGCGACTGGCCGATCTGCCGGCGCCACAGTAGGAGGCCGCCCGGCCGCACCACTCGCGGATCCTTCAGATGCACGACGCGAACATTCGATCCCGGCCATTCGAGACGGGTTCACGCCCCGCCGACCTCGACAGCGATAAAGGTCATGGTGAGGCTAACGACAACGCAGGGCCGATCGGGATAGCCCGGCCACGGCTCGCACATCTCCAGTCTCGGTAGACATGTTCAGCGCAGGCTGGGCGATGGGATGCGCGAGGCCGGTAACGTGACGACGACTAACGTGACGACGACATGTGTTTGATGGGAAGGCGGAGGCAATCATGGTCGACTTCAGCAGGCGGCAGTTCGCCAAGCTCCTCGGCAGCGCCGGCCTGGCTGCGGCCTCGGGCACGGGGGCCTTCGCACAGGTCGCCGCTCCCAACGTCGCACGGGGCGCCCGCGTTCGCGTGGTGGTCATCGGCGGCGGTCCGGGCGGCGGCACGCTGGCGCACATCCTGCGGCGCGGATCACCCGAGCTCGACGTGACGCTGATCGAGGAGCAGCAGCTCTACACCACCTGCTTCTTCTCAAATCTTTATCTCGGCGGCTTCCGTTCCTACGAGTCACTGGTCCACGACTATACCGGCCTCGAGGCGGTTGGTGTGCGCATGGTGCGGGAGCGCGCCACCGACATCAACACGACGCAGAAGCAGATCACGCTGCAGAGCGGCCAGCAGGTGCCCTACGACCGCCTCGTACTGTCGCCCGGCATCGATTTCAAGTACGAGGACGTGCCCGGCTATTCGGTGGCCGCCGCCGAGGTGATGCCGCATGCCTACAAGGCCGGACCGCAGACGAAGCTGCTTTACGATCAGTTGCGCGCCATGCCGGACGGTGGCACCGTCGTCATCGCCGCGCCGCCCAATCCGTTCCGCTGCCCGCCCGGCCCCTACGAGCGCGTCTGCATGATCGCGCATTACCTCAAGACGCAAAAACCGCGCTCGAAGCTGGTGCTGCTCGATCCGAAGAAATCGTTCTCGAAGCAGTCGCTGTTCATGGACGTGTTCCAGAAGGACTACGCCGGCATCGTCGAAACGCATCTGTCGACCGACATCGACAGCTTCGCGATCAAGAGCGTCGATCCGAAGACCAAGACCGTCGAGACGGTCGCCGGTCTGAAGGTCAAGGCGGACGTCGCCAACATCATCCCGCCGCAGCGTGCCGGCCGTATCGCCGCCGTCGCCGGCTGTACCGAGGGCGACTGGTGCCCGATCGTCCCGGAGACGTTCGCATCGGCCAAGGTCGACGACATCTACGTCGTCGGTGATGCCGCAGACGCCGGCGATATGCCCAAGTCGGCGTTCTCTGCCAACAGTCAGGCCAAGTCGGTTTCGAACGATATCGAGGCGCTGTTCGCCGACAAGCCGCGCTATGCGAGCCGCTACCGCAACACGTGCTGGTCGATGCTCGGGCCGTCCAACAGCGTCAAGATCGGCGCCTACTACGAGCCGCGCGACGGGCGCGTTTCGGTGAAGCTCGGCTTCGTTTCGGACGGCACCGAGGACACCCGAACCCGCGAAAAGTCGTACAAGGAGAGCCTCGGCTGGTACGCGGGTATGATCGCGGAGGTGTTCAATAAACGTGTCGACAAGATATGATGGTATCGGATTCCACGTCATGTCACCTTCGCGCGACAGAATGACTGACTGCCCGGCGAAATAGCGAAACTCAGTTCTCGCGCGGCGATGCGTCCCATGGGCGTCGATCGTCACTATGACAGGATGCGAGCGCCGGTCGGCGGGGCTCGAGTTCGACGACGGATGATGCGGATACGACGGGGCGTTGCGCGCGCCACGGACAGGTAAGGACACCACCATGCGGATGCGCTGGCGCTTACTCACGATCGCGGTGGCATTGGTCGCATCCGACGCCACGCTCACGTCCGCATTCGCCCAGACCGGCGGCGACGCGGTGCGCGGCCGCCACGTCTATCGCAAATGTGCCGTATGCCACGTCAACAACCCGGGCTCGACAGCGCTGCTCGCGCCACCGCTGAACGACATCGTCGGGCGCAAGGCGGCCACGTACGCCGGATTCGAATATTCCGAGATCATGAAGCTCGCCGGCACCAAGGGGCTGATCTGGACGCGCGAGGCGCTCTACTATTTCCTCGACCGGCCCGAGCAATTCATCCCCGGCACCTATATGGCCTTCGCGGGGCTCGAGGCGCAGGAACGCAACGACGTCATCGCCTATCTCGAAAGCCTGCAGCGGGCCAGTGCTCGGCAGGGCCAGAAGGGGCCGACGGTGCTTTCCGACGAACGCTCGCCGCCGGAGAACCAACGGCGTTGACTGGTGATCGACGGGCGGCGAGCCCATCGCCAGCCGAGGGTCTGAGGCGAGCGCCAACCGACGAGGGGTGAAGCCTCCGGCCGTCAGCGCGGGCAGCCCGGCCCCTGGCACTGCACGCGATCGGCAGCGAAGGTCATGCTGCCGACATTCGGCGCCACGATGACGTACCACTTGCCGTCGTAGCTTTCCAGCCGCCCGCTGATCTCGAACTCGCTGCCGATCACGCGCAGCGTGATCGACGTGTCGGCCGCGGCTGGTACGACCGCCGGAGCGGCGACCGCAGCCTGCTCCACCGACGCGCTCGGCGAGCGGACACCATCTCGGGCCTGGCGGCGCGACGGCGTATCCGATGCGGCCATGCGTACCTGTTCCAACTCCCTCGTCAGGCGCTGGGCCTCGGCTTCTGCCTGAAGGCGCGCCGCTTCCACCTGTTCCAGTTGCTGCTTCAGGGCACCGGCCGCGGTCTCCGCGGACTCCTTGGCATCGCTCAGCGCCTTGATGCGATCACCCGTGCCGGACAACTCGGATCGCAGCCGCGCCAGTTCCGCCTCGATCGCATCGGCGTTGGCCAGCCGCTCTTCCAACTTCTTCACCTCATCGGCCAGCGCCGACGTCCGCTCCGCGGCTTGCGCCGCGACTCGGCGAGCCTCCATCTCATCGGCCAGTCGCTGGCGCAGTCCGGCCGCTTCGCCGCGCAGTTCCGCGACGAGATCGTCAGGACCTCCACGCGGGTCGCCCCAGCCTGAGGAGTACGACGCCAGCGCCGCCAGTCCGCCGGCGACCAGAAAGCCGAGACCGAACGCCAGCGGCGCCCGTGCACCAGCGTTGTTGGTCGGCAATTCTCGCGTCGCCATCTGCCGCGCCAGAACCTCCTTGGCTGTCCGCGGGTCGACGGGCTCGTGATCGTCGTCCTTGGCCGGCCTCTCGGTTGCGGCTGGCAGAGGCGGCGGCGCGCCATGCGTCGGCGCAGGCCCGATGACC
This sequence comes from Hyphomicrobiaceae bacterium, assembly GCA_046295315.1. Lineage (GTDB taxonomy): Bacteria > Pseudomonadota > Alphaproteobacteria > Rhizobiales > Hyphomicrobiaceae > JAEUMD01. The sequence continues at coordinate 1,293 of JBKBNR010000024.1, read as the reverse complement.
AGCGTATCAGCCTCCGGATCGACGCCGGTGGGGATCGGCGGAGGCCCGCCACGTAGCGCACCACCGTGCCCGGGAATGCCGCCGAGCGGAGGCAGCGAGCCGGCCGCCAACGCAGCCGCGGCCGCAGCAGCCGTCGCCGCGGGTTGTCCAAAGCCGCCGAGCGACGACAGGGCATCGGAACGTGCACTGCCGGCGGAGGCCGCCGCATACTCGTCGCCGTCGCGCAGGCGCGGCGGCGAACCGGCGACGCCATCGCTCGGCGCCATGCGGCGTGCGTCGAGGAGCGCCAGAGCCGCCTCCTCCTGTTCCTTCTCGGCCGCGATGCGCGCCGCGCGTATGCGTGCCAACTCAGCCCGCTGCTGTTCGGCTCGCGCGGCGATTTCCGCCGCGCGTTGCTCTCCGGTCAGCACGGTAGCGCTGCGGCGGCGCACCGTTGGCACCGTCAACTTCGGCCAGCGCAACTCCTGGCGCGCATCGGCACCGGGAACCGATAGCACCACCGGCGTTCCCGGCAGCAGCAACGGCGCATCGACGACGTCCTGCGGGATCACCAGTTCGACGCCATCGGCGCCGACGCGGGCGGATACGGCGGCAATCTCGCCATGCGGCCAGCCACTCGCCGACGCCGGGATCGCGTCCTCGTCGATCGGCTCGATCCTGAATGTCGTCGTCGAAGGCAGCTCGGTGAGGCCCCTCACGCGAATGACGGCCTCGCCGTCGCCGACGCTCTCGACCGATAGTGAACTCATACCTCGACCTCGAGATGACTGACGGGAAGCTGCGCGAGCAAACGTCCAAGTTCCGACACATGCGCCCCGCTCTGATGGTATCGGGACGACGAAATATTGGCCTCCATGAGGCGCACGAGGGCCGCCCCCCAGCGGTCGGCCAGGCGGTCGGCGTAGATTGCCGGATCGTCCCACAGGATCTCGGGCGATCCACCGGCCGGAGACGGCACGCCGGCAAAGCTCAGCGGAACATGAGCACCCATGCGCGGCCTGTGATCGCTATCGACCGTCAGCGTCTCGACAAAGCCGTTCAGCACCGGCGTCACGGCGGCGATGAACACCCGCTCGTCGACGGTGGCGTGGCCTTCGCCAGGTTCGCCGTCGCTGCGGCGGCTGGCGGCGTCGTCCTGGACCGCAGCGTATCCGTGTTCGATCGCCGCCCTGACCTGATCGACGAGCCCGAGACGCGTCGCTCCGATGCCGATTTCGTCGATCATGTGTTCGACCACCGTCTCACTGAGGCCGATCGCCCGGCACATGCGCGGCGAGCGGGCGGCGCGGCGCA